>CAZWRW010000127.1:0-5163 GCA_964636465.1 uncultured Ruminococcus sp.
ATTAATCATGCAGTCTGTAAGTTATCTTTAGAACGTTTGACGTACAGCCACTTCACAAGATAGAACGATACCACCGCTGAAACAGTTCCCACTATTAATCCGACGATTACATCCGTTGGATAGTGTACGCCAACGTATAGCCTTGAAAATCCCATGAGTATCGCAAACACTAAGAATAAGAATGAGTATCTCTTCTTTAACATTATGAACAGTGAAGTTCCTCCTGCAAATGATGAAGTTGCGTGTCCAGATGGGAAAGAGTAATCTTTCGGATAAGGCACTAAAGTTTGTAATTCAGGGATGGTGTAGAATGGTCTAGTCCTCGCCACGAGATTTTTTAATGTTACGTTAGTGATTAACGCTCCAAACAGTAAAGACATCGCCAACACAAACCCGATTTTTCTAGTACGTTTGATACATATCAAAACTACCGCTAGAGTTATCCACAAGATACCGCCATTGCCAAGCTTTGTGAACGTACTAAAGAACGTCGTCAATGTATCGTTACGGATGTTTTCTTGAATGTACAACAGTATGCTACTGTCAAAGTTGAATATGCTCTCTGCCATAAAAGTCCTCCTATAATAATATACTTGAACGGTCGCCCGTCCCTAAATGATTATACTACATTTTAACCCAAATTTCAACACGTTTTTTATTGATTTGCTTTATAGTCGCAAAAGTGATATAATATCCTTTGAGGTGATTTTTTTGAATATGTTAAAACCTATAGCCATAGTACTTGGAATATCTTTTATAGGAGAAGTATTGCATACGGTGTTACCGTTGCCTTTTCCTGCGAGTGTGTATGGCTTGATAATCTTGTTCTTATTGCTACAGTTTAAAGTGGTAAAGTTAGAAAGTATCAAAACTTTTGCAGACTTTTTAATATCTATTATGCCCGTGTTTTTCGTTGCACCGTCCATCGGGTTGATGGAAACTTGGGGTATAATGGTTAAAGTCTTAGTTCCGATAATCTTAATAGGCATAGGAACGACAGCTTTAATCATGACAGTAACAGGCAAGGTATCTCAAGGGATTATAAGAAAATCTAAAAAAGGCGGTGTTCTCAATGAACGAATGGTTAAGTAGTGCTACATATTGGGGCATACCTCTCACGATAGTAGCGTATCAAATCGGACTGCTGGTTAAGAAGAGGTTCAAGCTCTCAATATTTAACCCAATGATTGTGGCAATCATATTGATAATACCACTCCTAAAACTGTTGAATATCTCCTATGATACCTACTACGACAGCAACGCTGTTATGAACTATCTATTAACCCCTGCAACCATATGTTTAGCCGTTCCCCTCTATGAGAAAGTGCAAATCCTAAAGGATAACATAATGGCTATACTAGCAGGGATTCTTTCAGGTGTGTTGACCGCTATGGTTAGTATCTTCACGATATGCAAGTTGTTCTCATTGGATAAGGAAATCTTTGTGACGTTCTTGCCTAAGTCGTTGACTACCGCTATAGGTATGGCAATCTCAGAAGAGCTTGGTGGTATAGTAGCCATCACGGTGGCGGTTATTATGATAACTGGTATCACTGGAGATGTAATCTCGGACGTTATTTTTAAAGTTTTCAAAATAGATGAGCCTGTATCAAGAGGGTTAGCATTAGGCACGGCTTCGCACGTAATAGGCACTGTTAGAGCCTCTCAGTATGGCAAAGTTGAGGGTGCTGTAAGTTCGTTATCCATAGCGACCACTGGACTTTTTACCGTGATAATCGCTCCGATGTTTGCAAACTTCTATTAACGCTGATTCGATATAAATTCGATAATCATATCAATAAAAAGAACGTCCGTGAGGGCGTTCCTTTTTGTTTTATTCTATGTTTATGATTATAGACTATAGTATAGTTCCTCGTATCTCTTAGCGGATTCTTTCCATGAGAAGTCTTGTTGCATATCACGTACGACCATCTTGTTCCACTCGTCACGGCGTGTGAAATAGATATGCTTTGCATAGTTGATTACGTTTAACATCTCGTGGGCGTTGTAGTTGCAGAATGAGAAACCTGTACCTGTACCCTCGTATTCGTTATAAGGTTGAACTGTATCCTTTAGACCGCCAGTCTCACGTACGATAGGCACTGTACCGTATCTTAATGAGATTAACTGAGTCAAGCCACAAGGTTCAAACTGTGAAGGTACTAGCATAGCATCTGCGGCGGCGTATAGCTTGTGAGCTAACTGGTCGGAATAGAAGATGTTAGCGGAAACTCTTTCATGATTGCACCAAGCATAATGACGGAACATCTGTTCATACTCAGGTTGACCTGTACCGATTACTACTAGTTGTACGTTCTCATCTATGATACCATCCATTACGGCGTTGATTAGGTCTAAGCCCTTTTGGTCTGTCAACCTTGAAATGATTCCGAACATCATCTTGCCCTCATCCACAGGAAGACCGAGTTCAGCTTGTAACTTCTTCTTATTTTCAACCTTTTGTGAAGTTACACTGTTAATATCATACTTGGTATAGATGTTTTCATCAGTAGTTGGGTTGAAAGCGTCGTAATCGATACCGTTCACTATACCCCTTAGACTATTGTTCCTTGCACGAATTAAACCGTCTAAACCCTCACCATAGTAAGGAGTTTGAATCTCACCAGCATAGGTGTTACTAACGGTGGTAATCATATCAGCGTAGACCATACCGCCCTTGAGCATATTGGCGTTCTTCTTGTACTGATAGTTTTTAGGAGTATACTCAATCTTATCAGGAGTGTAAACGTACTCAGGAAGACCAGTATTATATTTAAAGTGTTCGATATCCCAAACACCTTGGAAACGTAGGTTATGTATGGTCATGATGGTCTTGATACCTCTAAAGAATGGGTTATCCTTGTATAGAGTGTGTAGGTATACAGGCACTAGACCCGCTTGCCAGTCGTGACAGTGGATGATGTCTGGACGGAACTTAACTACTGGCAGTATCGCTAGTGATGCCTTACTGAAGTAGATAAACTTTTCAATATCGAAACGCATATTGTCAGAGTAAGGTTTATCTGCCTTGAAGTACTTTTCGTTATCTATAAAGTAGAATGTGATGCCATCGTACTGGTACTCAAAGACACCTACATACTCGTTTAGTGGATGCTTACCTAAATCCATATAGAAACTGTTTATGTAACGGAAGTCGTTTCTAAACTGTCCCTTGATACATGAGTAGTTAGGTATTACCACTCTAACGTCGAACTTTTTTGGGTCTAGTGATTTTGGTAGTGAGCCTACTACGTCAGCTAGACCACCAGTCTTTATGAACGGTGTACTTTCGGAAGCTACAAAGAGAATATTCTTCATACTTTAAATCAATCCTTTCAAATTAATTCTGTAATATTATATTGCATAAGAGTACCGTAAACGATACTACTATTGTATATTAACGCAAGTTCGATATAATTCCATGTAGGGAACGGGCTGTGACCGTTCCTCAATTTTGCAACGCAAAATTGGTTTGTCGAACTCACGTTATTTTCAAAAAAAACATCAACTACACTGTTTTAGTAAACCTTCTACGGTTAGAGAGTAGTAATCTTCAAAACTTTCAACCCACGTTAAAAACTTCTTTTTGAGTTCTTTTAGATAAACCTCTACATTGAATAGGTAGTCTTCAAAGTTTTTTCTATCCATGATTTTAGAAGTTATCGGATAAGCTACAGCTCCCAACACTACGGATGGTACTATGCCGATAGGTGTCAAAATTATCAACGAAAATACTGAACCTACTACGGCGATACCTCCACTAACTATTAATGAAGTCTTACGGATGTCTTTAGGCGTGTAGTCAAACTTGGCTGTGATTTCAAACCTACAGTTTTCCTCCAAATGTGAGCGAACATCCAACGTATAAAAAGCGTTCACAAGGTCGGGATTTTGGAAGTATCTTGAGGTGGAAGTTTGACCGTACAAGTCCGAATACAAACTCGATGAGATAGCCTTACTTTCAGTCATACATGAAGATACTATGTAGTTGTAAAGTTTCTGTGAGACTTCATCGTAGCTGTTGCACATACTTAACAACTTCTGTGAAGTATCCCTGATACTATTGATAATACTATCTATCTTTTCGTCGACCTGTCTTAATACGGAATTTGTGACCTTAGCAGTGTACATACGCATCTATCTCCTTTTTCAGTGCTTTGAGGTTTTCAACGTTCTGGTCTATGATGTTAATCCTACTGTCGCAACTGTCCATGGAGCCTTGCATATCGTCGTTTGAGTCTTCGTCTGTAATCAACTTGCCGTACTCGTTTTGCACATCGTCGATGTTATACACTAGCCTATCACGATAGATTTTACAACATCTCTCTAGATAGTCATACAGATTCTGTTTCATTTGAGTACAGATGTTGTCAAACTCCTCGGATATGTACTTTAACACCAATCTAACGTGTTCCGACTTATGATGGTAGTGTTCTTTCTGTAGACGGGTGAAACACGCTCCTTTTTCCACATCGTTGTAGCCCTCCGTTTGGAGACGTGCCTCTTGATTAATCTTCTTAAAGTCCGACTGTGTGAAGTTAGGCTCAAAGAACTCAAAGGCTATATTTTCGACTTGCTTAGTAGTGGAGGCTAACTTTTGATTAAACTCCGTTATGATTCTCTTACCGTAGTCATCACGGAAGAGTTTAAAATCATCAATTATACGTGCAGTGAACGTTTCTAAATCCACAAAGGTGTCGTCTGTGATTTCGTGTTCATCTAGACTTTTATAGAACTCGATTTGGTTTCCATAGCGTTGCCTAAGACGTTCACAACCTTTCTCGATTTCTCCATCTAGATTGCCATACTTATGGTAGATGTTTTCAATCTCTTCATATAGTAGGTTTCTGAGGTTTGACATCTTGCCTTGTTTTTCTGAAACTTTTCTAGCGAGAGCGTCACGGCTACCCTTTGATGCCTTTAATACGGTCTTCTTATCGGTTAGAATAAGTTGATACCTATCATACTCCTTGATTATGTTGTCTATAGTATCCAACAGTGCGATATATCTAGCCGTTTGGGCATACTTATCCATGACCTTATGAACGTCTTCAAATCGTGACTTTTCGTTCATGAGTTTTTCAAACTTATCCATCCTACCCCTAGAACGTAACCAGCACATTTCGGCAGAATCAAAAGATTTTTTCTCATCTGCAAGTTTAT
>CAZWRW010000128.1:0-5078 GCA_964636465.1 uncultured Ruminococcus sp.
TAGTCTCCAATGTCATCAATGTTACGATAGGTTTCATTCTCTTCCATATCCAAGCCCAACTGGTGTAGGAGTTCGTGAGCGGCATTGTAACCCATCTTTTTCTGTCTGTTGTTCATAGCGGCAACTTCCATGATGACTGCTGTGTTTCTACCTGGTTTAATAGGTATAGTCAATGATGGCACGTTCACACCTAAGATGTTAGTATATTCAGTATCCACGCCCATTCTGTCGTAGAGTTTTTCAGGGTTCCATTGTTCGAGTTCGACAACCAAGTCTACTTGAGTATCCATCTTAACCGCACCGATACCGAACAATCTTCTAGTGTTTATGATACCTATACCACGCAATTCCAAGAAGTGACGAATGTTCGCTGGTGAACTACCTACCAATGTGGATGTGGAAATTCTTTTAATTTCTACAGCATCGTCAGCGACAAGACGGTGACCTCTCTTCACAAGCTCTATGGCGGTTTCGGATTTACCTACTCCACTTTCGCCCATGATTAACACACCTTCACCATAGATTTCTATCAACACACCATGGCGTGTGATTCTTGGGGCAAGGTTGCTACTTAGGAACGTAATCAAACCAGATATGAACGAAGATGTACTATCTTTAGTCTTCAGTAGGTTGATTCCGTACTTCTTAGAGAACTCTATCATCTCATCAAAGATTGGCAAATCTCTAGTGATGATTAACGCTGGTATCTTGTGTTGGAATAGAGCCTCTAACTTTTCACGTCTGTCAGCGACTTCAAGTGTTGATAGGTAAGCATACTCCATGTTGCCGATAACTTGCAAACGACTTGCATTGAAAAAGTCGTAGAAGTCTCCAGTAAGTTGCACCCCTGGACGAGTAACGTCTACTTCGTCTATTAGGATGGTTTGAGGGTCTGTCGGTGAAGATACTTTTTCCAACTCAAACGTGGAGATAATCTTTTCAAGTGATACGTGATACTTTTTACTTTCAGGCATATATGAAATCCTCCTTGTTTTTCACGAATGTTTTACATATAATATTATAACACAAAAATAGCACTTTTTCAAGACGTATGTTATTTGATTTCGTTAAATTTAAGAATGCCCGTTCAATACATAACATTTTAAAACCTCAAAGGAGGCGAACCGTATCATATGAGGAAAATTTTCAAATACCTAACAGGTCGGTTGTGTTTAACCATCATTTTGATAGCCATACAAATCGGATTGTTGGTGACGTTTTTCACAGGGTTGTGGAACTGTTCGTGGTATATACAAATACTATGTAAGTTGATAGCTTTAATATTCGTTTTGAAAATCTTCAATGGAGAGAGTAACCCAATCTTTAAACTCTCATGGACGATACTAATCTTAGTGTTACCTCTCGGATGGGTACTATACTTAGCGTTTCATATCAAGCCGACCTACGAAAAGGACGTTTTAAAGTATTCAAACTGCGTGGATTTAACCGCACCTTATACTAAAGAAAACCTCACAACTTTAGAAAAGCTCCAAAATGAAAACCCACACATTGCGAAACTGTTTCAATATGTACGGAATACCTCCAACTTGGGAACGTTTCAAAATACAGAAACTAAATTCTATCCCAATGGTGAATCGTTCTTTTTAGACTATCTAGACGACTTAAAATCCGCTAGAGAGTATATCTTTTTAGAGTATTTCATAGTATCCCATGGTGAGATGTGGCACACTATCTTGGAAATATTAAAACGTAAAGTTTCACAAGGCGTGGAAATCCGTCTAATGTACGATGATATGGGAACTATCAGCCTACTAGAACCCCACTACGATGACTACTTAAACTCTTTAGGTATCAAGACGGTGGTATTCAATAAGGTCAAGGCGTTTCCGAATGCTAGTCTAAACTATCGAGACCACCGCAAGGTTACCATAATAGATGGAAAAATCGCATATACAGGTGGTTTAAACCTCTCCGATGAGTACGTAAACTTAAAGCAACGTTTCGGCTATTGGAAAGATAGTGCTTTAAGAATCCGTGGTGAGGCGGTGGACTCCATGGTGTTGATGTACTTACAACTATGGAACTACTCCTCATATGACGATAAACACACGAACCTCTCGAAATACTTTAAGAGTTTCAAGTGTGCCACACAAGGATACGTACAGCCATTCTATGATAGTCCATTCGACCAACACTTAATTTCCGAAAACGTGTACATGGGGATTATCAATAGTGCGGAACGGTATGTATACATCTGTACGCCGTACCTAATACTAGACAATGAGATGGTTACTACTTTAAGTATGGCATCCAAAAGTGGCGTGGACGTTAGGATTATAACACCACACATCCCAGATAAAAAGTATGTCTATGCCGTCACGCAGTCGAACTATGCACAACTGTTGCGTTCAGGCGTGAAAATTTATGAGTTTAAGGATGGTTTCATACATTCAAAAATCATCGTAGCGGACGATAGAGTTTCTATGGTAGGCACGGCAAACTTCGACTTTAGAAGTTTCTATCTACACTTTGAAAACGGCGTACTCATGTACGATACTGAAGCCACCTTGCAAGTGAAATCCGATTGCCTAAACTTAATGAGAGAATCCTCCATAGAGGTGACCCCTCAAGAGTACAAAAACCGCCCAATGTTAAAAAGGGCGGTAGGGTTCATATTGCGGTTAATTTCACCGATATTGTAAGTTTCACGTTTAAAAAAGTTCTGTGTAAGGAACGGGCTGTGACCGTTCCTAAATTTGCTGAAAGCAAATTAAATTTTCAACTTATTATTGTAATAGATAGTTTGTGTAACCCATATCGGTTAAGGCTGAGATTACATCCTTCTTTTGAGATGCCGTCAAACTGCTAACATCTATGGATGGTACTATCGTTAAATCTCCTGCCATCTTCTCGAAAAGCTCCATGGAGAGCTTAACCTTGTTGTAAGTACTCTGCGTACTCAATGAGATGGAGTTTCCTCCATATGAGAATGTAGACGACAACTCACTCAACTGAATGTATGGTGTCAATATGATATTTTCGTTTAACTCATCAGGTTTGAGAGCCTCCACGTCACCCCTTAGAGCATCCACCAATGAGAACTTAAACAAAACATCTTTGCCGTTAGCTGACTTCTGTATAGTGTTTAAGATATCCACAAGGGCGGTGTAACGATTCTCATCCTTTACGGTGTCCCCGATGTAGTCCAAATCTTTTTCTCTAAAGTCCGGAAAGACTACATCTTCGCAAATGATACCTTGTATACCATTTTCGGTAAGCTCTGTGACGATAGCTGAAAGATAGTTCTTGGTATCCTGTGAGAATGGAGACATCCATGGTTTACCGCCGTTCTCTTCGGAATTATCCCACCAAGAGCCAGTACCGTCTTCAAACTGGTATGATGTGCCTTTGTAAGTCTTAGGGTAGATGTTATCATACAACACACTGATACTAGCGTATGGTGTGAATCCTGAATCTTTAACGGTCTGCACCATATCCGAGAGGTCTACATATGAGCCTACTACTCCCGAATTTATAGCAGAATTTATCTTAGAATTGTAGTTCAAAGTACCCCCTTGAACCTTTAAAGGTAGCACCATCACGCCATAGGACGAGCTATCCACCTTGTCCACTACGGATTCCAAAGAGTCTAAACTAGAAATATCATCTTCGGAAAGGTAATAGGAATTGCTATCACTTGCGGTGGAGTTCCCACCATTTTGACCACTACCGTTAGAATTTTTATCACTATTGTTTCCTGTAGTGTCGTCTTCGTCATCATTGGAGTTGTTGCCATCGTTACTGCTACCGCCGTTACCGTTTGAGGTTTCGTTGTCATCGTCACGATTGCTGTTGCCATTGCCACTAGAAGAGTTATTATTACCATCGTCCACTGAAACATAGTTTTTATCATAGCCGTTAGTGCTATCTGGAATTACTATGTTACCATCATCATCTATTATGGTTGCAAGAGTGGTAGTGACATCGTCATCAGAACTTGTAGACGTTGCCGTAGTAGTAGTTACTATGGTATCTACTGATGGCTTAACCGTAACCACTGAAGCAGTAGAATCACTGTCTCCTATGTTGTTGATGTTAGTGGCATTACTATTAGCCGGTAAACTGTCACTATCTCCGAGGTTAGCAGTAAGTTTGCCAACTAGCTTATATCCACCAACGCCTAAGCCACAAACTAATGCTAGGCTCAATACAGCACCAGCAACACGTCCTTTGTGAATCTTTCTCTTTCCACGACGGCTACTGTTGTTGTATCTATGATGTTGTATCTTAGTACCCTTATCATCGTTGTTACTCATTTGCCAAACTTCCTTTCAAGTATTTTCAGTTCAAAAGCCTTTGAACTAAAATAAATATGGTGTGTATAATGTAGTATAGATATAGTATATCAAAAAAGAGAAAAAAAATCAACTACAATAATATTACAATCGTGCAGTAACTTATTACCAATAATAAATACCCCTATACTGTAGGATAATATACACTATGGGGAATGTTAGATTGGAGGTATCAAAAAATTGTTGATAGAACAGTTAAGCGACATCTGTGTGAAGTTCACCCTCACACAGAATGAGCTTAAAACTTACAACCTTGAATTTAACGACATTGGACGGTATGACCTTAACACTCGTGCTATGATTTCCAATTTGATAGACTTGGCTGAAAATAGTCAAGATATAAGTATAAAATTCGGTTCAAACGAAGTCTACGTTGAAGCGTTCATGTGCAGTAATGAAAACTGTATCATATATATATCACTGATAGTAAGCGACCGCTTATACAAGTACAATCCTCCTAAAGAGTTTAACTTTTTCATGTGTAAGAGTCAAAACCTAAAGCATCTCGTGAGGATGTCCGCACAGTTAATGAAGTTTTCAATTCACGGGATAACTTCAAGTTCGTTGTACCTACAGGGCGAAACGTTCATACTATTAATAGACTGCACCAGTGAAACGTTCGAGAGTATCATGTATACCCTAGCGGAGTTTTGCGAATATTCAACTAAACGTCCAAACTTAGAACATCTTAATGAACACTGGCAAAGTCTCGCACAAGGTAATGCCATCCAACGGTTAAACCTTTTGAATAGTTAAAATTCA
>CAZWRW010000129.1:0-5061 GCA_964636465.1 uncultured Ruminococcus sp.
GTAATCTTCGTAATGGCTTGTGCCACCTTGATAACTTATCCTATATATACTTATCTACTTGCTCCAAATGGTTTGGAGTATCTTAGAACTATGGCGTTTATCTTGATAATAGCCTTGTTCGTACAATTAGTAGAAATCATCCTAAAGAAAGTGATGCCACCACTATATAATATGTTAGGTGTATATCTCCCTTTGATTACTACCAACTGTGCAGTATTGGGTGTAACTCTAGATAACATCGATAGTGGTTACACTTTTGGACAGTCTGTATTTAATGCTATATGCGTAGGTATCGGATTTACTCTAGTACTAGTAATCTTTTCGGGAGTACGTTCCAAGTTAGAAACTGCTGATATCCCTGAAACTTTTAAGGGAGTTCCAAGCACTCTAGTTGCTGGTGCGATAGTATCTCTAAGCTTTATGGCGTTCAGTGGAATGTAACATCATGTATTGGCGGTAAAAATAGAAAGGGGTTTGATTTTAAAAGATGTCTTTTAATACAGAGATATTTCCTGTGTTGTTGTTTGCGATATTGGGCATACTCACAGGAGTGTTACTAACGGTAATATCTAAGGTGTTTGAAGTTAAGGTAGATGAACGTATCGAGAGTATCGGGGAGGCTCTACCTCAGGCGAACTGTGGAGCTTGTGGTTTTGCTGGTTGCTCCGATTATGCCAATGCTATCGTAACCAAGGGAGTGCCTACTAACCTATGTAAACCCGGTGGTGCTGATGCTTCCAAAGCGATTAGTGAAATCATGGGTACTGTAGCAGAGGAGACCACTCCAGAATGTGCAGTAGTACATTGTAGCGGTAACTGTGAGGCTACATCTAAAAAGTTTGACTTCGTAGGCGTAGAGGGATGTAGTTCTGCTAAGAGGTTCTACGGTGGTACAGGAGCTTGTACACATGGATGTCTAGGTTTAGGGGATTGTATCAAAGTTTGTGAATACGGTGCAATTTCCATAGTTGACGGCATAGCTAGAGTGGATAAATCTAAGTGTGTAGCCTGTGGACAGTGTACTAAAGCGTGTCCTAATGGAATCATCTCCATCAAGAAGATTACCAACCATGTAGATGTTCTATGCTCTTCACATGATATGGGTAAAGTTACGGTATCAGCTTGTAAGAATGGCTGTATCGGATGTAAGATGTGTGAGAAGAAGTGTCCTAATGGAGCAATCGTTGTGGATAACTTCTGTGCTAAGATAGACTACACCAAATGCACCAGTTGTGGTGAATGTATCACGGTATGCAAACGTGGTGCTATAAAGTCTTGTCTACAACTAGACTAGATAACTTAATACTGATTCGATGTAATCCCATGTACGGAACGTCGCCCACGACGTTCCGCAGAATCAAGCCAAGCTTGATTGAATATATCGAATTGGCATTAATTTAATACCGATTTGAATCATATTGAATCGGTGTTGTTTAACAAGTAGCGTTTTGTTTTACGGTTTTTACGCTATTTGTACTGACATAACTTGTTTTAGTATAAACTATCGACATATATGTATAATAAAAAGTATTACTCCTTTAAATTTTAACAAATTCAAACGTATTGGAGCCAAGAAAAAAACGAATGTAACCTAGTAACTACGTGGTTTCACATTCGTTTTAAAAACTACTGTGAACATTTTGTTAAGCAAAGGTTAACAAAGTTTGCGTAAAATGTAAATTATCCGTGAATTGTGATAAAAGTTGAAAATAGTTCTTGACAAAATCACAAATTAGTGGTATAGTTATGTTAGTTTTTGGATTTTGATTTTAGAGGTGAATATTTTATGAAAACGGTATGTTCTTTATATAACAGTCCATGTGGAGTGTTGACCATAGCTAATGACGGTTACTTCGTTACTAACGTATCATTTGGCAACCACTCTGACGAATTTTCGTTTGAACAGAACAACCCCATAAACGCTAAGGTTATGGAGGAACTCAACGAATACTTTGACGGTAAAAGACAGACATTTGACATACCATTGAAATTCAATGGTACTAAGTTTCAAAACAGAGTTTGGAACGCCTTACTGAAGATACCTTACGGCGAAACCCGTTCTTGTATGGAAATTGCCGAGGAAATTGACAAGCCTACCTCTGTTAGAGCTATAGGTAATGCTAATGCTAGAAATCCTATAGTGATACTCATACCTTGCCATAGGATGGTGAACTCTAATGGTGCTTTGTCAGGTTATCAAGGCGGTATCTATACTAAGAAAAGGCTGTTGGAAATGGAGAAGAGTACCATAAATAAGATGAATCAACGTTTACTCATAGAGAATAACGTCTCAAGTGAGCTTTTAAAGGTTGCACTCTCCAGCACGGATATTTATGAGTTCTACTACTATGTTAAGGATAGACTATGTGTAATCCCTGATAGAACTTGTGAAAAGTTTGGATTAGAGTCTCAATATGAATGCAGTCTTGAAGAGTTCGCCAATACTAACATTGCACTCTCGCATAGGTCTGCGTTCTTAGACAATTTTGAAAGAATCTCACATGGTGAATCGCCGATAAAGTTTGAAGTCAGGTTTGATAACGGCATATGGGATAGATGTACACTATCCATAGCACAGTATGACGAGAATGAAGACCCCATCATCGTGGTGGGAATTTTGGAGGACATCACCAAGCAGAAGACTCTAGAGATTGAAAAGGATAGGTTATCGGACGTAAACACCGAGATACTCTCCTCACTCAATAGGATGTTTTTAGGAGTCCATAAACTAGACCTAGTCACCGGTAAAGTGTACTGTATCCGAACTATTGATGGCATTTCGGAGTTTGATACCACTACTAGTTACAACTTCGATGAGTGGGTAAAAATCGTAGGTAGAGAGTATTACCACCCAATCGATAGGAGTAAATTGTTATCCACTTTTAAACTTGAAACCATAATAAAGTATCGTGATGATGGGCTAAAACTTGTTGAAGAGAAGTATAGACGTTTCTCCAATGGCACATACCGTTTGATATCCAACAACTTAGTACTCAACAATGAAAACTTTAGTCGTGATGTGGCTATCATCTACCAGATGGACGTAAGTAAATGGTATGAGCAATCGAGTATACTTCAGGAACTCTGTAACGACTACTACGCTCTCTATTTGATAGACCTCACCGAAAACACTTATGAACCTCTACGTTTTGATAGCGTGGTTAGAGAGAAGATAGACATCCAGTTAAAGGGCGACTATCAACTTGGAGCTATAGCCTATGTAGATAAGTTTGTACATCCAAAGGAACAGACATCCGTGTTAGAGTTTATGAGTTTAGACTATCTAAAGAAACATCTAACTAGGAATCATAATCAAGTTTCAAAGGTATTCAGGAAAAAGTTCGGATTACACTATGAATGGGTAGAAATGAAGTTCACATTAAACTCCATGGACAATGACAACGTAGCCATCCTGTCAATGAAGAACATAAACGAAAATATCAGGCGTGAGTTTGAAACCAAACAGCTATTAGAATTAGCTTTTACTCATGCGGAGAACTCTAACAAAGCTAAGACGGATTTTATATCAAGGGTTTCAAAGGATATCAAATCCCCGATAACTTCCATAATGGGATATACCACACTAGCTAAAAACAGTATGGACAACCCTCTAAAGTTAGAGGACTATCTTAAAAAGATAGGCTTATACAGTAGTGAGTTGTTATCCTTAGTGAATAACAGTCTAGATGTAAGTCGTTTAGAAGACCTCTACAGTTACAACGTAGAGAACAAAGAGTTTAAATTTTCGAGTTTCATACACTACACCTTAGAAGTTATCATGCCAATGATAGATAGTCATAATATAAACTTTAACTACTACATCGAGAACGTGGTACATGAACATTTAGTAGGAGATATCGAAAAGATTAAACCTATCTTAGTGAACGTTTTGGATAATGCAATCAAATATACACCTGTAGGCGGAAATATCAACCTAACCATCAAGGAGATGTCTGTGCCAAGTTCCAATGAATCATACTATCAGTTTATCATTAGGGATAACGGTATAGGAATCAAAGATGATGAGATAGAGCAGGTATATAATTCATTCTTTAGGGGAAGTAACGTCGGTAAGGTGAGCGGTTCGGGTTTAGGATTGACTACAGTGGTTAGTCTGGTGAAGTTGTTGCAAGGAAACATCACCATAGATAGTAAACTCGATAAGGGTACTACTGTGACCATCAACCTAAAGCTCAGAAACACCGAACAGGAAGCCCTCTCAATGGAGAACTTCTACAAGGCGAAAGTCTTAGTCGTGAACAGTAACGAAAATGAGTTATCATACACTTGCAACCTATTGAGAGATTTAAAGGTATATAGTACTCCAATCTCATTTGAGCGTTACGCCGTAGCCGAACTATTGAACGCTCACGCCAAGGGTGAAGACTATTCCGTAGTTATGATTAACGAAAAACTTCAAGATGTGGACTATCTATCATTAATAGAGGAAATCCATAGTAGTGTAGGAATCGAGCCGATAAAGATTGTAGTAACCACGTTCAACTACGATTTAACCCGTTCGGACTGTATAAACCATAAGGTTGACATGATACTTCCTAAACCACTTTTCAAACAGGAGGTTATGACCTCTCTAATCGACTTGACGAAAGATTTCAAGGCGTGTTACATTGAAAATCCAGCCAAGAGCAAGTTATTGAAAAACTATAGTTGTCTGCTCATGGAACGCACCAAAGAGACTCAAACGGTAACTACGGAGTTGTTATCCATGTTAGGATTAAAAGTCACACTTACACGTAACCGTGAGGAACTCGTCAAGGTTTACAAGGGCAGTCCGGATGCTTTTGACTGTATCCTAGTAGACACAGATATGCCTAACTTTGTAGGCTTTGAGGCTACTAAAGAGATTCGAGAAGTCAATGAGAACGTGCCAATCATAGCGTTGAGTAGCAACACATTCCCTGATGAGTTATCCAACTGTATAAGTAGGGGATTCAGTTTCCACGTTGCCAAGCCTTTTGATAGCAACCTAAACTTTTTCACATACGTGTTGTTGAGCAGTATACGGACGTATCGAAGTTTATAAATCTATTGCAAAAAAAA
>CAZWRW010000130.1:0-5053 GCA_964636465.1 uncultured Ruminococcus sp.
CAGAGCTCCCGGCTCATAACCGGACGGTCCTGGGTTCGAGTCCCCGATGGCCCACGTTAAAAAGCAATCCTTTTTGGATTGCTTTTTTTTTGATATTGTGGTATAATGTTATATATTTCAAGGAGGTTTTAGCATGAAAAAATCGGTAAAGTTTTTAAGCGTTTTGATTGCCACACTGTCCGTGGTTAGTTTGATGTCTCCGATGTCGGCGAGTGCCACGACCAAAGAGGACGTAATCGCCGTAGCTAGGGAGGTCGGTATGCCCGAAAGCTTGGTACAAAGTTACATATCTTTGGGAGCAAACAGGGAAGTCACATCCGAGCAGTGCGACAAGGCAATTGCCAAATTGTATGAAATCTACGGTACGACCAACGACAAAATTTCTAACGATTTCGGCGTAGACATCACAGACGAACCCACGACTAACACCACAGTTACGACAGTCACGACACAACAACCCCAAACCACAACCGCAGATGACACAAAAGTGGAAGTAACTACCCAACCTCAAGATGGTCAAGGCAACGCTAACGTTGTGACATCAAGTTCACAGGGTGAACAGGCAGATGTAACCACTCAAGTGCAGGGTCAAGGCACTGTTGAAGTTAGCACCGAAAACGACGTAGCTACGCCATCCGACTACCAAGCACCAATAGCTGAAGAAGAGTTCATAAGCATGACCTACGACGAAAAGGTAGAGTTTGTAAACTCTCTCCCACAGGAGGAAAAGACCCTATTCATGAACAACTTGACCACCGCTGAACGAAATAGCATAATCAAGCAGATGAGTTTGGACGACAAAGCAGACATCGTGAACTCCATCGTGGAGGCTGGAAAGTCCATGGGATATAACTTCTCAGTGGATGAGCTGTCAGGTAGTAACATTTCGCTTTCCATGCGTGACGATGAAGGTACGTTGATAGGCGTTACTAAGTTTGGCACATCCGTGGATGATACTGGCAAAGATTACACTGCTTTAGTGCTATCGATGTTGGCATTAGCAGGGGTTTCAGGCTACGCACTGTTTAAAATTTCTAAGAAAGTTGGTTAGTCATGGATAAAGATACACGTTCTAAAAAGATAATTCTTTCAATCGTTACACCTATTTTGGTATTTGTACTATGCTGTGCTATAGTGGTAATATGTAGTATCAAACCTTACAATGCGTTCTCAAAGTACATAAGTTTGGCGTTCATGGATGATATGAAAGTCACTTCAGTGGAACAGGGTTTGGTCATAAAGGACAACGAAATTACCATCGGAAACTCACAGGAGACCAGCTCAACAGGTGAAGTTATATATCCAGAGTTTGGCGAACAGTACGCCGTTTTGGAATGTTCAACCGTTGGAATATCCGTGCCGGTGTATTGGGGTAGCAATTCCACGCTTTTGGAAAAGGGTGCTTGTCAGCCTACTACCTCAGCGGTGGTGGGTTCGGATGGCAACACCGTCATAGATGCCCATGTAAACACGTTCTTTGCGACGTTGGACGACATCCAAGTGGGTGACACCGTGACACTATATACCAACTACGGCGAATTCACTTACAAGGTTCGTGAAAACATCGAGTTTAACAAGTCCGACAACTCATACGTGAACCCTAAAGACGAAAACATCTTGACGTTGTACACTTGTAAAATTCAACTTTTAGGCACTTCCGATATTAGAGTCGGTGCAGTCTGTGACCTCGTGGAAAGCAAATATTATGTGGGATAATTCTCAAATTTAGGAGCGGTCGAAGTCCGTTTCCTATATAGTTCCTAAAAACATCAAAGGAGTGGTTAAATTTGTCTATACTGGTAGCGATACTGTTGGTAGGCATACTTTTGGTTATGCAATCCAAAGTGTACGACAAGAACGTATTCAAAAACCTTAGTTACCGCTGTTATTTCAAGCAATCAGAGGTGACACAAGGTGATGATATAGTCTTCGTGGAGGAGGTAACTAACGGTAAGTATCTACCGATACCGTGGCTAAAGGCAGAGTTGACTACTTCTAGATACCTCAACTTTTCCGAAAACTGTTCCTCCGTGACCCACGAAAGCAGGTTCGTTTCGAGCAGTTACGCTATACAGGGCAACAAGTCAGTTAGAAGAGAATGGGAGTTGACATCTTCCAAACGTGGCGTGTACTCAATAGATGGCGTGGTCTTAAACGCTTGTGATATCTTAGGCATGGGGGAGTACTCAACCCCTGTAAACGGCGTAGATGCTAACATCATGGTGTTACCTCAAATAGTTTCCACGCCTGAAATAGACCTAGAAATTAACGGTATCGTGGGAGACTTTGAAGTCAAGAGAAACCTCTTAACGGATGTGTTTTCCATGCGTGGTACTAAGCCTTATACCGGTTACGAACGTCTAAATCGTATACATTGGAAAAGTTCGGCGAAAGTTGACAATCTCATGGTGGTGGATGAAGACTATTCTAGTGATGTACACGTTCGTGTGTTCATGTATCTGCCGAACGGTTGCGAAAATACTCTAGCAGAAAAGGTTCTCAGTATGGCGTGTAGCGTCGCCGTGAAGTTGTCACAAAAGGGAATACCAGTCATGCTTGATACCAACGTCGGTAGACGTACCGCCGTATCTTTTGGAGAATCCCACGCCATGGAAATTAGACGTTTCTCCGCTGAATTGACACTCTCTCCAGTGGGCTTTGAAATCCCACAGTTGGAACGTGATACCGTCTTAGTAGTGGTGACCACTCTAGCCAATAAGGCTTTGGAGTATCCTCAAGGGACTAAGACCATCTTTGTGAGGTTGTAGCTATGCAGTTGATTTTAATTCCTATTTTGTTAGTGTTCGGGGCGTTCCCGATAGTAAACCTACTATGCAGAGTCTATCACCTTAGTGACTTGACTTCCGTAGGAGTGGCGGGAATCTATTTAGTACAGGGTCTCGTGGAAACGTTCCTAATCTATTGGATGTACTTGAAACTCAAGGGCAAAAACAGACACTCCACAAGATGGTTTTTGCTCGTGATGACTAGTCTAGTATTTGGAGTATTATCCGTATTGTTAGTTAGAGGTATCTCGCCACAGTTTTGGATAGTTTCAAGTTTAGTGTTGGCGGTAGCTCTCGGAAAGCTTATAGTCTCCGATGTTACTAGATTTTCTAATGTTTACGTGTTCATGACGGTGTGCCTATTGTATTTGGCTGTGACGTTCATGGGATGGCAATCCGAAATTGAAACCAACAGAGTTTTAAACTTGATATTTTTCGTTGGATTCTGTGTAGCGTTTGCAATGTTCAAAAATCGTAGCCGTTTGGATTATCTAGTATCTAGGCGTAGTCAAGGTTTGGACAGTCTACCTAAAGGCATATACAAGTACAATCGCAAGTTGACTTTAATCCTCTGCGTGATAGGTGTGCCGTTCGTGGTCTTCGCTAAGAAGTTGGGTAGTTCTATATATGGGATATTTTTAGCTCTCCTAAATGGCGTGGTTTCGTTCGTGAAATGGTTTAGTAGTCTGTTCAAATCGGATACCGTCAACACAGAAGAAACTTACACTCCAACTGATACTACTCCTTACGTTCAAGACCGTTCGGAAATCTTCAACGATGTGGCTACCGTGGTAGTTGTGGGACTGTTAGTATTCATAATCTACTACTATCATGAGGATATCATTCGAGGTGTGAGAGACCTATTCCGTGACCTGAAACGACAACTCAGCAGTTTAGTTGGAAAATCCAAACAGAGTGAAGACGTTCTAACTATGCCATCCAACGATGGCTACACGGATTACGTTTCCGAAGTTAAAAGCGTGAGGTTCTCTAAGAGAACCTTTAGGAAAGATTATCGCCGTTACTTAAAGTTGGAGAACTCCTCCGAAACGTTCCGCTTTGGATATTCTGTATTAATCTATGGGTTGAACGTCCTCGGCTATGAGATACAACCATTTGAAAGTGTCACAGAAATTTCAAGCCGTCTAGAAGTCGTGGATTCTAACGAACTTTTAAAAGTTTATCTATCTGTGCGTTATGGTGAAAGTCTCCCAACAGTTGAAGATAGGGAAGTCTTAAACAGTGTTTTAAAAGCGGTATCCAAACAGATGTAAATCCAATATGAAATAGAATTATAACGCTAATTTGATAATTCAATTTGGCGTGATTATAGAAAGGGTTTTTGTTTTGAAAAGTTTAGAAAAGTATCTATCATGTGTAATAGTGAGTGTGCTAATAGTATTACTATCAATAGTATTCGCAACCTTGACCTTTACTAAGAGTTCTGTGCTATCTGGCAAGGTGTTCTTTGAGGCTCTAAGCTCTAAGGATGTGTATTCAAAAGTCTACAACACCTTGGATAGTTACTATCAAGAACAGTATAACACCACGGGAATCCCTAAAGAGGTGTACCTCGATGCTATAGATTTGGAAGAGATTGAGACTATCACCAACGACGTTACTTATCATGGTGTGAACTATATTTGCGGTAATCCTAATACTTTCAAGGTTACCTACAATTTTGACAAGTTGGAAACTTCCATAAATGACTTCTTTGAAGATTATGCAAAATCAATCGGGTACGAAAAGGATGACGCTTATTATGCTAAGGTTTCCGAAGTTACACAGAACGCCATCGACAAGATAACCTCCGAATGTGACGTTTTCAATTGGGAATCCTTGCAATCCGCTGGGGTACTCGATACCTTGGCAAAGTATATGCCTTACGTCACATATGCACAAATCGGCGTTGGAGTAGCTATATTAGTCCTCTTGGTGATTTTGGGATATCTAAACAGCAGGTATTTCATATTGGATAACGTCTACTGGGTGGGTTCAAGTCTAGCGATAGCATCCGTTATTATGCTGATACCTTGCATATATCTTAAAACTACAGACTATTTCTCATCGTTCTCAATAAAGTCTGAGACGATTTTCAACTCCATCACTGGAGTTTTAACCGCTACATTAGATGGCTACACATCCATGTGGGAAGTGTTGCTCTGTGTGGGCGTAGTCTTGGCGGTGGTAGCGTCAGTGGTGAACCTACATAAACCTAAGCCAATTCCAGTTCAAGTTCCTCAAGATGTTGAGGATATCGACGACGA
>CAZWRW010000131.1:0-2720 GCA_964636465.1 uncultured Ruminococcus sp.
TTCAACGTGTCCGTTTTTAAAAGTATTGCTACAATCTACTCACGCTTGTATGACACTCCAAAGGCGTAAATTCCGATGTAGCCCACCGTACATGCTCACCAATGCTTTACTGTGCTATTTGATAAGCTCGACAATCTCTCAAGTTAAGACTTGCGTTGAAGTCTCTATCTGCAACGTATCCACAAGAACACTCGTAAACTCTATCCGATAGTTTCAAGTCTTTTTTGATAGCACCGCACTTATGACACAGTTTAGAACTTGGATAGAATCTATCTACTAACCTTGGTTCAATGCCATAAATGTGACATTTATAGATTAATTTAGTCCTAAACTCAAAGAATTTCTGCTGTGCTATTGCCTTTGAAAGATGTCTATTCTTCAACATACCTTTGACATTCAAGTCTTCAATGGTAATATACTTTGGCTTGGTTTTCACCAAAGAATTGACCACCTTATTGACATAATCCGTTCTAATACAGGTAAGTTGATAATTAATTTTTTGTACTTTGAGCAACTGTTTTTGGATATTTTGTCGAGTAGCATCTCCTTTCATAATACTATTTCTTATTTTAAAACTCTCGTATTTCCTCGAAAGTTTTCTTTGCTGACGTTTTAAACTTTTCTCCAAACGTCTAACTTTTGAGGTTTTGTTTACGTTCCTAAAAACTTGCTGATTGCTAACCGTTGCGAAGTCTTTTACACCTAAGTCAACTCCCAAACCAAATGAGTTTAACTCTTGAGGTTTAGGCTCTTCAACTTCAACCAACACAGATACAAAGTATTTCCCTCCATAGTAAGATACCGTTCCGCTTCTAACTTTTGCGTTGGTTGGTATGTACCCCTTTTCTTTAAGTCGAACCCATTTTAAGGTTGGAATCTTAACCCTATGACGGTCTACTACCCAGTCGGTTTGATTATTTTTTGGGAAGTATGCTTTTACGTTACTATCACGCTTTTTCTTGAACTTTGGAAAACCAGTCTTACCTTTGAAAAATCCATTAAAAGCCGTATTTCCGTTAATCATAGACTGTTTAACAGCCTTGGAACTAACCTCTTTAATCCAACTGTATTCAGGATTTTCAGGCAAAAACTCATTATTTAACCATTTTTCAAAGTCATACGCAGATAGAAATTCGCCAGTACTTTGATAGACTTCTCTGTTTTTAGCTAGATAAAAGTTGTAAATGTATCTACATACTCCAATGGTTTTGTGAATTAAAACTCTTTGCTTTAAAGTCGGATTAATCTCTGTTTTATAACTTTTTAGCACAAAATCACCTCTTCGAGTACATTTTAATACATTCGTCAATATTTTTAGTTACTTAAGATTACCTCCTTATTTATCGGTTATGGGCAATCGTCGAGTACTTGTATTTCTTAACATTTTTATGCTGATTGCCCTTTTAATTCTAACACATAACGCCTTTTAATTCAAGTATTTTTAATAAGTTTTCATGAAAATCCACACAATGACCAAAACCCCCAACGGATTCACAATCGAAAACCATAGATATTTTTATGTATTCCAAAACTTTGGGATAGTCACATTAATGTTATGCTAATCATTTAGGAAATATGCCAGTTTTCAAACAGTATACTTTGTATAATTTTATAAAGGTCGCATTAAAAACTCAAAGTATAGTTTCAAACTTCATGAAATATCTACGTAAACGTTTTCGTACAAGTGTGTTACCAAAATAACAATAAAAATATTTCCTCTATTTTATTGACGATAATTCACAAAATATTAACACTTTTTTCATGAAAATGTAGTACAATTGTATTGTAGAACCTTTCACATTATGGTATGATAGTTTTACTACGATAGTCACAATTTAACACACATAGTAATAGTTTGATATTCAAAACTAAAACCGTAGAAAACTATATACTGTTTTGTAGTTCATTTGATAGTTTACAAAATCCAGTTTGTATAACGTCAAGTGGATGACACCAATATAACTTTTAAAGCCTAGTTCAACATCAAATATTTTTGTAGGGAACGCCCTCACTAGATGTTGAACTACAGTCAATTTTTAAGAGGAGGATAATTCTATGAGTAAACCCATTTCCGAAAGGACATTAAAGAATAGGGTACTAAGTGCTTTATCAGCAGTGTTAGTACTATCTACGACAGCATTACCTACCTTTAACGCCTCCGCAGATGGCGTTATGATTGACAACTTAAACGGTGGCAAAACCGCTAACAACGGCAATAGCAAGGGACAAATCTCCGATATAGCTTTGCTAGTCGGCACTGGTAACAAGTTAGCGGAAGATGCCTCCACTGTAGATGACGTAATCCGTAACGCTAGGAATACATATCTTTTAGGTATAGCCAGTCAGTTCTGTGTATTCCTAGAGAACGACTTCACCCCTAAAGCAGCCGACGCTGAAGGTCGTGTAGCAGTCGGTGGTGACTTGACCTTTACTAATGGTTATAACTATCAAATTGGTAGTGGTGACTATGCTAGTCAAGGTAGCCTACCACTCAACAAGACCGATAACTATAACGGTCTAACTGATTTCGCACACCTAATAGTAGGTGGAAACATCACCAACGTGAACACCTTGGCTAAGTACAACGTGTTAAATAGCAGTGGCGAACCTACAGGAGTAGAATACTACTACTCTAGTAGTAACGATTTGTACAAG
Organism: uncultured Ruminococcus sp.; assembly: GCA_964636465.1. Lineage (GTDB taxonomy): Bacteria > Bacillota > Clostridia > Oscillospirales > Ruminococcaceae > UBA5884. The sequence continues at coordinate 2,656 of CAZWRW010000131.1, forward strand.
CGTATCGTAGTAAGTCCAGACATAGACCTCACTAACACGGACTTAAACTCTCACTACTCTTGGGA
>CAZWRW010000131.1:2820-5004 GCA_964636465.1 uncultured Ruminococcus sp.
ATATGACTCTTCATGTCAACATGATAACTACAACGTCAACGAACTTGCTCAAATGTATGGCGTGGATTTGATAGACTTTGAAAGCCAATTCGATTGGTTAAGGAGTCAATCGGATAAGATAGCTAAACAGACCACTAACGGCGTAGTTACTTGGGTTTCCAATGATGACGGCGTAACCCTAAACTTAACAGCCGTTGACGATACCGCAAGTGTAATCTACTTCAATGTAGAAGACTGGAACGAAGACGTTACAGAGATAAACTTCAAAAACATTCCTGAGGGTGCGAACGTGGTAGTATCCTGTGACGATACAGAGATTCGTATCGGTGACGACACCAACTTGATTACCACCACCATCAACGATGTAATAATCTCAAACACTGGAACGGTAGCCACGAACAACAATAAGAACTCCGAGAGGATACTCTATAACTTCAACAACGCTACGGATGTCTACATAGATACCAACTTCAATGGTACTGTGTTATCACCTAATGCCGATGTAACTTCTGCAGATTCTTGTGATGGACACCTTTCAGGTGCATTGATAGCCAAATCGTTCACAGGTGGTCTAGAATTTGGTTATAGACCATATCAAGGTACAGTTGATATGCTCAGTGCTACCACAGGATATTCACTTCCAGTGTACAAGCTAGATGGTAACGACGAATACTTAGCAGGAGCTAGTATAGTCCTATATGACGAGGATGGTAATAAAGTATCGGATATAATCTCTAGTGGTACAGCTTTTGATAGGTTGAGCGTTCCAACAGCCGTGGACTACAGTGGTGCTACCACCTACGTAAAGAATGGACTCACTTACGTTCCAAGTGGTTCTACTGATAAGGCGTTTACTAGTACTTATACCATCAAGGAAGTTAAAGCCCCTAACGGTTATGAACTTTCGGATACTACCTACACTCTAAGCGTAGTTGAGAGTATCAGCGAGGTTGAAGAGATAGACGGAGTTACTATACCTACTAAGGTCAACACGGAATTTTTAATTACCAACGATGATGATAACGACTACTTTAACCTATACGTAGTATATACTACTGACAGTTACTCCGCTGACAACAAGATTACTTCTAGAACCATATCATGTGATGCAAACACTGACGAAGATGTGACATTCGTTATCAACTTTGATGGCAATGGCAAGGCTACTTCCGTAATGGATAGTGATGGTAACATCTTAGTAAACGGCACGACTTCTCAAGAGATTACCGTTGACGACAACATCTACTACTACGACTACGAAAACAGTATGGTACTTCCAAACACCAGTGTAGGATTCGATGCGGTTACCTTTAAGAACTTCGTCAAGGATATACAGGTAGACATCCAAAAGATTGACGGCGATAGTCTAGAGACTCTAAACGGAGCCATTGTAGATATCTATGCCGAGAACGGCGACCTAGTCGCTAACAACGTAACACTTGATGGAGTAGTCAACCTAGCGAACGTAGCCAACAGTGACTACATCCTAACGGAGACCGTAGACGGTAAGACCAAGAAGTCCATCAAGGCGGGAGTTTACTACCTCAAGGAAGTCAAAGCACCGGAGGGTTACGAACTAGTCGAAGATAAGCAGTATTTCAAAGTCAATGAAGATGGCACTATCAGTCTAGACGTTGCCACTCCAGCAGAGGAGTCAACCAAGGTATCGACCTACAACATCAGCCAAATTGCTTGGAACGATGGAAACTCTACAGCCACTTCAAACGTGACCATAACGTTCTACTATTCGGATGGAACTTCCACAAAGCTCACGAATCCAAGTGCAACTAGCGACAATGCCTGGTGGAGTACTATCGACCTATCAGGGGCAACGCTTACGGACGTGACAGGTATCAAGTTTGAGTACACAGGCGATGCCACTAGATACCTAGTAATCCAAGATGAGAACTACCAAACCATCGAGAATTTGAGCAACTTCAAGGGTTGGGATAACAGTACCAATGCAACTAGCACCACTAACAACCAGATAGCCATCAGTAAAGGCACGACCATCTTGGGCAACATAGAGAACACTCCAGTAGTGACCACGGCTCCACCTACGAACGATGCGTTAATCATCAAGGATGGAACGGTGCAGTTGGTGAACGTATCGACGACTACGACCACGGAGGCCACCACAACAACTACAGAAACGACCACAACCACTGAACTAACTACTACTAC
>CAZWRW010000132.1:0-4946 GCA_964636465.1 uncultured Ruminococcus sp.
AGGCAACGGACTTTGACTCCGTCATGCGTGGGTTCAAATCCCGCCTTCCCAACCACTGATATTCGAGCAGATTTAATAGTCTGCTCGTTTTTTTGTTTTATATAGTCTATAATATGTCATACTTGCAAAAAAGTTGAAGCTTTTTATTTTTATAATATAACGCAAAATTGGTTTGTCGAATTGGCGTTAAACGGTCGCAAGGTGAAAATATAGTTAAAATCCCTTGATTTTTGCAATTGAAATTGATATAATATATAAGGACTTAAAAATATATAAGTCACTTAGGAGGATTTTTTTCAATGAATAAGATTGCTAGATTTTTCGATAGTGTTAAAGATAAAAAGATTGCTTTCATAGGCATGGGAGTTACTAACCTAAACTGTATCAAGATGTTTCTAAATAAGGGTTTAAACGCTACAGTCTGTGATAAGAAAACACCTGAACAGTTAGGTGAAAACTATCAAGTACTTAAAGATATGGGGGCTGACTTCATACTCGGTGAGGATTACCTCGAATCACTATACAACTTCGATATAGTGTTCCGTTCACCAGGTATGTATTACAACAACCCAATCCTACAGGATATTAGAAAAAGAGGTGTAGTAGTAACCTCTGAAATGGAGATGTTCTTTGACCTCTGTCCATGTAAGATATACGCTGTAACAGGTTCTGATGGTAAGACCACTACTACTACTCTAATTTCCGAGTTTTTATCCGCTGAGGGTAAGGTAGTATATAAGGGTGGTAACATCGGAAGAGCTTTATTGCCGATAGTCGAGGAGATTAACGAAGACGACGTAGCAGTCGTAGAGCTTTCGAGTTTCCAACTACTTTCCATGAGGAAGTCTCCAGATGTGGCAGTAATCACGAACGTTGCACCTAACCATCTTGACGTTCACGGCACTATGGAAGAGTACATAGATGCTAAGAAGAACATCATCGCACACCAGAGTGCATTTTCTAAGACCGTCCTAAACCAAGACAATGAGATTACTAACTCACTTTCGAGCATGGTTAGAGGTAAGTTAGTTAAGTTCTCTAGGACACAACAGGTTGAATGTGGTGCTTTTCTAAACGCTGATGGTTATCTATGTTACAACCACTATGGCAAGGTTATCGAGATTATGCACATGAGTCAAATCCGTATACCGGGTATACATAACGTTGAAAACTATCTAACAGCGATTTCCGCAGTATGGGGAGAGGTATCCATTGAGAACATGGTACACGTCGCTGAAACTTTCAACGGCGTAGAACACAGAATCGAGTTCGTACGTGAACTAGATGGCGTTAAGTATTACAACGATAGCATCGCAACTTCACCAACTAGAGTACTTGCTGGATTGAACTCTTTTAATCAAAAGTTGATAGTCATCGCAGGTGGTTACGATAAGAAGATTCCTTTTGAACCACTCGCAAAGCCTGTAAATGAAAAGGTTAAAGACTTAATCCTATTGGGCGTTACAGCGGATAAGATTCAAAAGGCTGTCACCGAATGCGAAGAGTACAAGACTAGTGGCTTAAAGATTCATAGGGTAAACACTCTTGAAGAGGCAGTCGCTAAGGCTAGAGAAGTCGCACAGAGTGGAGACGTAATCACACTATCACCAGCGTGTGCAAGTTTCGACCAGTACCCTAACTTTGAGGCTAGAGGTATTCACTTTAAGAACATCGTCAACGGACTACAATAGTTAATAGATATTAATCCATAGTTTTAGTTTAACGCCAATTCGATAGTTTGTAGGGAACGGGCTGTGACCGTTCCTCAGAATCACACGTAGTGTGATTAATTCTTTGTTGAAATTTCAAAACATTCACACAAATGATTTGCCTTCGGCAAATTCAAGGAACGGTCACAGCCCGTTCCCTACACAGGATTTTCAAACCTCACAGATATATGATTTTCTTCGTAGGGAACGACGCCCACGTCGTTCCGCAATTCTGCACCGTAAAATTGAATCGTCGAATTGGTGTTGATTAATAACCGTAAAGTTTCCAAACATAACGTATATACATAATAATTTGAGGGAGGTTTTTTTTAATGAGTTTAGACACTAACAACGTACTTAAAAAAGTAACATCTATGGTGAATATAGGCAACTACGACAACGGCTTAACTGACTATCTTTGCAATACACTAAAACTCTACACGGATGACGTATACTGTAAGAATGGCAATATCATAGCTAACTTCGGTACACGTGAAGATGGTAAACCACACCTACTATTGGATGCTCACCTTGACCAAGTTGGCATGGTGGTCACCTATATAACTTTTGATGGTTTCATAAAGTTTAGTAACGTCGGTGGAATAGATAAACGTCTACTTCCTGCACAAGAGGTTACTATACATGGTAAAGAAGACATCTTAGGGATAGTATCTACGTTGCCACCGCACTTAAAAGGTAGCTCCAAAGACGTGGCGGAGATAGACGACCTTTGCATAGATACTGGTTATTCTAAAGAAAAGTTAGAAGAGTACATATCAGTAGGGGATTACATAACCTTTAGAAAAGACTTCTTAAAACTCATAGGGGATAGAGTTTCCGCAAAATCTTTGGATGATAGGAGCGGAATCGTCACCATACTAAAAGTGGTGGATATCCTTAGACATAAGAAACTAAAGTGTTCATATAGTGTGATGTTCTCATCACAGGAGGAAGTCGGTGAGAGGGGAGCATCAATCGGGGCTTATGATATCAACCCTACACACGCCATTGCGATAGACGTATCTTTTGCACTTACCAACGACGAAAAACCTCACAAATGCGGAATGCTCGGTGGTGGTGCTATGATAGGTTTCTCACCAGTGTTGAATAGGAAGATTTCTAAACAGTTGGTGGATATCGCTAAGGAGTGGAACATACCATATCAACAGGAAGTCATGAGCGATACTACCGGCACCAATGCAGATAGATTTTCTATCACTCGTGAGGGTGTTAAGACTGGTTTAGTATCCATACCATTGAAGTATATGCACACACCTAATGAAGTAATCTCTATTAGAGATATAGAGAACACTTCTGTATTGGTTGCGGAGTATATTAGGCGTTTAGGTTAAGGCGGTGTTGTAATGTTAGAGCATTTAGAAGATTTATGTCAGTTGAACGGTATCTCAGGTGATGAGAAACCAGTTAGAGACTATATAATTTCACAGATTAAAGATTACGCTACTAGTTACCATGTGGATGCACTCGGTAACTTGATAGTGTTTAAAAAGGGTAAAGAAGGTGCAGGTCTAGAGGGTAGAAAGATTCTAGTATCTGCACATATGGACGAAGTCGGAATGGTGGTCACCTATATCAACTATGATGGTAGCATAAAGTTTGATACTGTAGGGGGTATCAATACGGAAGTTATCGTAGGAAGACAGGTTACCATCAATGGAATAAACGGTGTTATAGGTTCTCAAGCTATACATAACGTTCCGCAGAGTAAACGCAATGAGGCATTCTCATTGGATAACCTCTACATAGATATAGGCACAAGCTCCAAAGAAGAGACCGAAAAGTACGTATCTTTAGGGGATAGTATAAACTTCTATTCCAAATACGAAAAGTTCGGTGATGGATGTATCAAGTCAAAAGCTCTAGATGATAGGGTAGGCTGTGCCATCATGATAGACTTAATCAAGTCCAGTACTAGGTATGATACTTACTTTTCCTTTGTGGTACAAGAAGAAGTAGGTTTAAGAGGTGCTACAGTGGCAAGTTACAGTGTAAATCCTGATGTTGCCATCGTAATAGAAGGCACTACCGCCAATGATATCAACGGCTCTGCAGATGATAAACAGGTTTGTCGTCTTGGTGGGGGAGCAGTGGTATCCTTTATGGACAAGCGTACTATCTACGATAAGAAACTTTATAACCTCTGTTTTAGAATAGCTAAGCAGTACAAAATACCTTGTCAAACTAAGACCGCCATCGCTGGTGGCAACGATAGCGGTTCTATACACCTATCTAGAGGTGGCGTTAGGACTATTGCTATTTCGGTACCGTGTAGGTACATACACTCCGGTGCAAGTGTCATGAAACTCTCTGATGCTGAAAACTGCGAGTGGTTATTGAATATTTTAATACCGAGGATAAATTATGATAAAACAGATTTTTAACTTTGAAGATTTCGACATGGATTACCTACAGTCTAACTACTACGGTAGGAAATTGATATCATACTACAACGCCTACGGCACTATGTATGATTTCTGTAGGTTTTACAAGGTTGAAAATATAGGCATAAATGCTTATATGTTTCAAATTAACGCAACGTTGGTGATATCCACACCGTTGCCACTACCCCCTGAAGAAGTACTATACTACATTAGAATGTACAAGCCTTACAGAGTAGAAGCTCCATTCTATATGTTGGACGCTTTAGGCGTTCCAGAGGGTTACAAGGTGCTAAAGCGTACACAGTTCGAGTTCTCCGAACACGAACCTGACAACAACTTTGACGAATCATTAGTGGATAGCGTACCTAATCTTTTAGAAGTCTATGACATACTATCCGAGGGTTTCCCAACCCTACAGGATAAAGGTCTATGGATTACTGATATATCACATAGGTTAAGGAGAGGTTATTGCAAAGTGTATCTATATAACCATTGCACCACCGCAACTGTGCTATTTGATGTCAATAATCATGTAGTTATAGGTCAAGTAGCTACCAAGACCGCCGACCGTGGCAAAAAGTATGCTAGAGACCTCTTATACTGGTTAGGACATCAACTTAGATTACAGGGTAAAAAAGTAACCCTATTCGCTTTAGATTATCGTGAAAGTTTCTATCAAGAGATAGGTTTCAAGACGGAAAGCATTGAGAACGTTCTCCAGCAGGTGGATGAGTTCGGTTAATTAACGTAAATTCGATAAATCACGGAACGGGCTGTGACCGTTCCGCAGATTTGCCAAAGGCAAATTTTAAAACACCATGCGACGGCATGGTAT
>CAZWRW010000133.1:0-4944 GCA_964636465.1 uncultured Ruminococcus sp.
TCATGTAGGGAACGCCCTTTTCGGCGTTCCTGATTTTTTATTGATTTTAAAAAAAACACAAACATTGATTTGCCTTCGGCAAATTTAGGAACGGTCACAGCCCGTTCCCTACAATGCGTTACTTTAAAGTCTTCAAAACCTTTTCGACCAGTGTTAAAACTTCCATGTTGGATGGCACCTCTATGGTGATAAAACTCTTGTCAGTGGTGAGGTTTGAACACATCTTGCCTTTGAAACTCTTACTGAGAGCTTTAACGTCTGCATCGGTTAGGTAGTTTGAATTGAACGTTATCCAACCGTCATCAAGGGTGACGTTGTAAATGCCTAGGTTTGAGGCTAAGTTTCTAAAGTAGGAGACTTCCACGAGGTTGCTGACAGCCTTAGGTGGTTCGCCATAACGGTCGATGAGTTCGTCTACCATGTCCGACTTCTCTTCCTCCGTGGAGATGGTCACTATACGTTTGTAAACGTCTAGACGTTGGGTCACACTGGTGATATACCTATCTGGAATGTATGAGTCTAACTGTAGATTCATTATGCAATCTTCAACCCTCTTGATTGGAACTTCTCCACGTTCATGTGAGATTGCTTGTGATAGTAACTTCACATACAATTCGTAACCGACAGCCTCCATGTGTCCGTGTTGGCTACCTCCTAATATGTTTCCTGCTCCTCGAATTTCAAGGTCACGCATGGCAATCTTGAAACCACTTCCGAATTGGGTAAACTCCTTGATAGCATCTAAACGTTTCTGTGCATCCACTGAGATAGTACCATCATTTTTGAACATCATGTAAGCGTATGCACGACGTGTGGAACGTCCTACACGTCCTTTTAGCTGGTATAGTTGTGATAGTCCAAAATGGTCTGCGTAGTCTATGATGATGGTGTTCACATTTGGAACGTCTATGCCAGTCTCTATTATGGTTGTGGATACTAATACGTCTATTTCGCCATCCGTGAGACGTTCCCAAATTTCGGAAATCTGTTCGTGAGACATCTGACCGTGTGCAAAAGCTATCCTAGCATTAGGGAGTAGGTCTTTTAATTCGGCGGTAACTTCTGCGATGGTCTCAATACGGTTATGCACAAAATATGCTTGACCTCCTCGTTTTAGCTCCTTGGAGAGTGCCTGTGCTACGACTCCCATATTACGTTCAATTACGTAGGTCTGTACTGGATGCCTATCCTGTGGTGCTTCCTCTATGAGAGACATATCTCTAATACCCGTCATAGCCATGTTTAGAGTTCTAGGTATAGGCGTAGCCGAAAGTGTCAGGATATCCACGCCGTTGAACATCTTCTTGAAACGTTCTTTATGTGCTACCCCGAAACGCTGTTCTTCATCGATTACTACCAAACCTAAATCTTTAAACTGTACATCTTTTTGTACTAGCCTATGCGTTCCGATGATTAAGTCTATCTCACCATTTTTAAGTTCTTGGATGATTTCATCCTGTTGCTTAGGCGTTTTAAATCTAGATAGTAGTTGAACTTTCACTGGAAAACCATCAAAACGCTTTAAGCACGTTTGGAAGTGTTGGTATGCTAAGACCGTCGTAGGAACGAGTATCACGGCTTGTTTACCATCTAAGATACATTTAAAGATACCTCTTAAAGCTACTTCTGTCTTACCGAAACCTACGTCACCACAGAGAAGTCTATCCATTGGACGTTCAAGTTCCATGTCGTGTTTAATTTCGGATATGCTCCTGAGTTGGTCGTCAGTTTCGACATATGGGAAACGTTTCTCAAAGTCGAGTTGCATTTCGTTGTCCTCCGAGAATGCAAATCCTTTGGACTTCTCACGCTTAGCGTACAACTGGATTAACTCCTCCGCCATATCCTTTACGGATTTCTGTACCTTGTTCTTAGTGCGTTGCCACTCATTTGTGGATAACTTATTTAGTTTGATTTCATGGCTATCGTTAGCCCCCATGTAGTGCGATACCATGCTCAATTGGGTTACCGGTATCGATAACACATCCGTACCGGCGTACTGTATGGTGATGTAGTCACTCACTACACCCTCGATGGTGTTCTGCTTGACTCCTATAAACCTACCGATACCATAGTTCTCATGTACCACCAAATCCCCGATGGATATGTCCGAAAGTGACTTAATCTCCTCTTGGATTCTCTTACGTTTCTTGGATTTGACTTTACTATTCACACTGACACTAGCTCTATTTTGACTTATCAATGCGATTTTAACTTCTGGATATTCAAAACTTGCTGAAACTCCTCCAGTGATAAGCAGTACCCTATTAGCCTGTAGAGTACTCTCTTCGGAATACAAGTCACATGGGATACCTCTGTTAGTTAGGTCGTTCGCTAGAATAGGAGCTGTCTTATCGTTACCCGCCATTAAGATGACTGCATATTGAAGTTCAAAGTAGTGAGATATCGTCTTTGTGAGTTCATCCATGCTACCGTTCCATAGGGTTTCCTGTATCGCTTGGACGTTCAAAATTTTAGAGTATATCAAATCTTCTTGGTTGGTTTGATGGTACTTGGTCATGTGTAGCAGTTGAAAATCATTGTTCAAGCGTTGCAATACCTGTGGAAACTCTAAGTAGTTTTTACACAAACTCTTTATGAGTTCACCATTGACTATGCTCTGTTGTAAACCCTCTCCGATTTGTAACCAAAGATTTTCACAGTAGTGTTTACAGTCATCGTATTCACATATGGTTACGAAACCATCTATGTAACTGAATACGGTGTCATCTTGGTCACCATAGAGGAGACTGAAATACCTATCTATTGTGGAAAGCTGTGAGCCTTCACTTAGTCTGCGTAAGTCCTTGATTACGTTCTTTTGAAAGTTACCGCTAGTAGTATCAGCTAGGGAACGTAAGCTTGTGAGTAAGTCTTCAGGGTTGTATATGCTCTCTTGAGCTGGTGGAATGTATACAGTCTTTACACGCTCAATACGACGTTGTGAGTCTATGTCAAAGTATGAAATACTGTCTATCTCATCTTTGAAAAGTTCTATCCTAATCGGTGCGGATTCGTTAGGTGGGTATACGTCTATGATGTCACCTCTAATGGAATACTGTGCATAACCCTCTACCTTGTCTGCACGAGTGTAACCTATATGGTTTAAACGTTCACAGAAGTAGTCTCTTGTGATTTCGTTCCCAATTTCAATGTTTAGAATCTTTTCACGCAGGGTAGCCATCGGAATGGTTCGCTGTGTGGTCGCCTCGATACTGGCTACTATGTAACCTCTATGTTGTGTGATACTCCTAGTGAGAGTACCCATCCTTGCGTGTTCATACTCTCGTGAGATGCTCTCAGTGTCCATGTAGCAGAACTCTTTAGCGGTCAAGAGGTTAGCTATGTTTGCATTGGCTAAGGCGTTTATGTCCTCAGTGAGCCTTTTTGCATTGATTTCACTATCTGTGATGATTAGAGAAACTTTATCATCTTTAGCTAAGCCTAAAAGGTAGTGTGCCTTGTGTATCGGTGCGAGACCCTCAATTGATAGGCTTTTCGTCCCACCCTGTAAGCTACTCTTGATACTGTTAAACGTTGAAATATTATCTAATACTTGGTTGAATATGTTCAAAAAAACACCTCCGTTAATATATATTATTCCTCCACGCCAAAATGCGGAACACCATATGATGGGTTCCGTATAGGCATATGAATTTTAGTGAAGTCACGTTAGTTTATGAGTTATACTTGTTCATGGCTTCGTCGATGTTGCCATTGACTATTAGTTTGACGCTTTCTACGGCTTGTTTACATGACTGTTTCATGAGTTCCATCCCCTCTTTTGTGAAGTCAGAGAGTACCCAACTGGCTAGGTCATAGTCAGGATGTGGTTTCTTACCTACACCTAACTTTATCCTTGGAAAAGTATCTTTACCGGTTAGGTAGATGATACTCTTAATACCATTATGTCCACCATCTGAGCCTTTACGTCTAATCCTTAGCTTGGATGGCTCTAACGAAATGTCATCATAGATTACTATGACCTTTTCGATTGGTATCTTGTAAAAGTTCATAGCCTCTGCTACTGCTCTACCGCTGTTGTTCATGTAAGTTGTGGGTTTCATGAGCAGACAGTTCTTCCCCTCGATGTTCACCGTATTACACACGGATTGAAACTTAATTCGATTCATTTCAATGTGATAGTTTTCAGCGATTGTGTCTATCGCCATGTAACCGGCGTTATGTCTAGTATTTAGATACTTTCTGTCGGGATTACCTAACCCTACGACTAAGTATTCAGGTCTGCCAGTCGCTTGATTGTTTCTAGCCTCAATACTTTTGAATGCGTCAAAAATGTTCATATCTTATGATTTTCTCCTTCAAAGTGTTAAACTTAACGTTAGGTTGTTTGTATCTACGTCAAGCCAGACCCTTTTAAAACTTTTCAATTTTACTTGTAAAATTGTGGAGCGGTCGCAGACCGTTTCATAAAAAGTTTTAAAACGTTCAAATGGCGTAACGTTCAAATGGCGTAACGTTCAAATGGCGTAACGTTCAAATGGCGTAACGTTCAAATGGCGTAACGTTCAAATGGCGTAACGTTCAAATGGCGTAACGTTCAAATGGCGTAACGTTCAAATGGCGTAACGTTCAAATGGCGTAACGTTCAAATGGCGTAACGTTCAAATGGCGTAACGTTCAAATGGCGTAACGTTCAAATGGCGTAACGTTCAAATGGCGTAACGTTCTTACATCAACAACATTTACGGAATTAATTTAATTTTCTAGTCCGATAATAGTTCCATGCTTTTGCATTGCGGAACGCCGTGGGCGGCGTTCCGTACACACGAATCAACATTGGTGTGGGATTGGATAAAAATTTTATTGTCCATTGTACGGAACGACGCCCACGTCGTTCCGCAGAATCACACGCAGTGTGATTGAATATTATATCGAACCAGTGTTAAATAAAGTCTATAACAGGCGTGTTGGGATATCTCT
>CAZWRW010000134.1:0-4937 GCA_964636465.1 uncultured Ruminococcus sp.
TACTTATCTTTAAATCTACTCGACAACCTGCACCATAGCCGGACGAATGAGTCTCTCACCGAGAGTGTAACCCTTTTGAAACACGTTGCATACAGTGTCGCTTTCGTATTGGTCGCTAGGCACTTGCTGTATTGCGTGATGTATATTTGGGTCAAAAGGTTGACCTAATGCCTCAATCTCCTTAACGCCGAGCTTTTCAAGAATATTCTTGAACCTCTTTAAGATGTTCTCGATACCCTCTTTATATTTAAGGTCGGAACACTCTTGAGCTAAAGCACGTTCAAAATCGTCTACCACAGGTAGAATCTCTTCAATGCACTTTGCTGTGGCGTTGTTGTAAGTTTCCGTCTTTTCCTTGATAGTCCTATTTCTATAGTTTTGGAACTCTGCGTAAAGTCTCAAATATTTATCTTTCTCTTCTTGAAGTTCTTTACCTAGAGTCTCAACAGTAACCTCGTCTTCTTGATTATTATCGTTCTCTTCTTCTACTTCTACACTTTCGCTATCGTTTGTAGTCTCTTCCTGAACGTCCTGTTCTTCAGTAGAGTCGTTGTACTTTTCCTCATCAAATGCCATCGGGGTCATCTTCCTTTCTATCTTCATCATGCTCAGAGATTAGGTTAGTAATCTTCTGAGTAAAGTATTCTATATATGGGATAATCTTTGCGTAGTCTAACCTAATTGGCCCGATTATTCCTAGTGAACCCACCGTCTTAGAACCTTTCTTATATTGCGACATTATCATACTAGAATTACTGATGACAAAGTCGTCACTCTCTTCACTGAACCTAATCTGTATACCACTAAAAGCATCGTTCAACATAGAGGAGAAGTTATCTTTACGATTCATAAACTTAACTACGTCCATGGTGTTGAGTTCCGTGCATGATAACAGGTTAGTCTCTCCAGTGATGATACAATTTTCATGGTTTAGGTCTTGGGACATCTCATACAAGCCTTGCACCAATGGTGATAATGACATCATATAAGCTCCCAAAGCTGTTGTGAGTTGTTCAAAGCGTTCCTCTGAGATGTTTTCTATCAGTTCGCCTTGAAGGTTCTCATTTAGGAAGTTTTTGAAAAACTCCATCTGTTCGTTTGTGATATCGAACTCTAACCTACAAGCTCTATTCTTTATAGTGCCGTTGGACGTTACTAAGAGTATCACGTACAACCTTTTACCCGTCGGAATTACCTCAACTTTTGAGATTACCGAAAATTTCGGGGATGCGTTGGCTACTACTACTGCACATTGAGTAAGCTCTGCAAGAGTTTCCGTAGCCGTCTTAATGATATCCTCTTCGGAAAGATTTTCATGGCTTTCCAAAGTCTCGTCAAGACGTTGGCGTTCTTCATCTGTTAGTGATTTAGTAGTCATCAACTTATCTATATACAACCTAAAGCCGTTGTAGGTGGGCACTCTACCAGCTGAAGTGTATGGCTGGACTAAGTAGCCTAGCTGTTCAAGCGTTGCCATATCGTTACGTATGGTAGCTGACGAAACCTTAACGTCTGGGTGTTTAGATATGACCTTTGAGCCTACAGGTTCGCCAGTCTTGATGTACTCATCCACTACTATTTCAAGTATTTTGAGTTTTCTATCATCTAAGCCCATGGTTACCACCTCTGAAAGTTTCTATTTAGCACTCTTTCTCCTTGAGTGCTAATTGCATTTTAACACTATTAAAGCCAAATGTCAATAGGTTTAAGCAAGTTTGTATACTATGACATAAATTCTGTGTACAGCTATGATATATTTGTGCATAATGTCAACATATTGATTTGACTTCGGTAAGTTTGCGAAACGTGAGATTATATCAAATTGATTTTTGTTAAATGATTTTCATGTTCATTAGTTAAGATGTGTATTTATTAACAAAAAATAACCTCGTATTTGTAGGAATTAGAAAATTCACAGAAAGTTCAAACTTTTTTTCAAAAAACTATTGCATTTTTAAAAATAGTGTGATATAATAACTATTGTCACATGAGGTTAGTAACTTAAAACTGAGTTCACCGTGTGCATTAAAAAAGAATGATATTCCGGAATATAGGTGTGCGGGCCCTATGCAACAAGACGCCGTGAACCATGTCAGGCGGGGAACCGAGCAGCATTAAGCGGACTGTGTTGTGTGCCGTAGCCAGCCTGCACACCTATGTTTCGGAATTTTTTTAATGGAGTGAAGAGTGTATGTATAAAGCTCTCTATAGGAAATGGCGACCACAAACTTTTGATGATGTCATTTCCCAAAGCCACGTAACAGATACTTTGAAGAATCAATTAAAGTCGGGAAAGACCGCCCATGCCTACCTGTTCACGGGTTCGAGGGGTACCGGTAAGACCACTTGTGCTAGAATCTTCGCTAAGGCTCTGTGCTGTACAAACCCTATAGATGGTAACCCTTGCTTGGAATGCGAAGTCTGCAAAGATGCTGAGCAATCTAAGTTAAGTGACATCATTGAGATAGACGCAGCTTCTAACAACAGTGTCGAGGACGTTCGTGACTTACGTGAAGGTGCAGTTTATCTGCCTGAGCGTTGCAAGTATAAAGTCTATATCATAGACGAGGTGCATATGCTTTCTGCCAGTGCTTTTAACGCTCTATTGAAAATTATGGAAGAACCTCCTGAGTTCGTGAAGTTTATCTTGGCTACCACTGAAATTCACAAAGTACCTGCTACGATACTATCACGTTGCCAAAGGTTCGACTTTAAAAGGATTAACCCTACGGACATTTCGTCCAGATTGACATATATAGCTAAGAATGAGGGCTTTACTTTAAGTGAAGATGCCTCTTTACTTATAGCTAAACTTTCCGATGGTGGTATGCGTGATGCCATCTCACTACTAGACCAATGTAGTGCATATTCGGAAAACGTAACCGAAGAGGTAGTATCCACTGCACTAGGTGTGGCGGGTAGAGGTTATCTTTTCGACACTTTGGATTACCTAATAGGTGGCGAAGTCGATAAAGTTTTCAAGCTAGTTGAAGACTTATATGCACAGTCAAAAGACCTTTTGGTCTACTGTGGTGAGTTGATTTCCCATTTAAGAAACGTTATGATACTAAAAGTTTCACCTAGCCAAAAGGATAGTGTTTCTTGTATGCCTAACGAAATAGACAGACTTTTATCACTTTCTGATAGGTTATCATTAGAGACTATACTCTCATACCTTGAGGCTTTAGAGAGTTGTCAAAACAGGATGTCTCGAAGTGGTGACAGGCGTGTTGACTTAGAAGTAACTTTAGCTAACCTATGCAACGGAATCGTAGGTACGTCCACTAGTGGGACGGTTGCAAATTCGAGCGTGAGCAACGTTCAAAGTGGTGTACTTCCTAATGAAGTCATACAGACTTACAACAGTATCATAGATACGTTGATAGCTCGTATAGACGGCTTGGAAAGACAGATTGCAAACTATGGTAGTACTTCAAATCGAAACTTTACCCAACCGAACGCTATGGTTAATCGTCCAGTTGGCGGAGAGAGTCCGATAAGTAAGTGCAAGTACAACCCTAACGACGTTGAACCTATCAAACAGCAATGGGATAGCATACTCAATGAATTTGCGAAAGTAAATCCATCGGTATGGGGTACGTTGGACGGCTCCTATGCTGAACTAGACAGAAATCAAGGTTGTGTGTTTATCACGACTGAAAACTCAATGTTTACTTCATTGTTCAAGCAACCGCACAACGCTCAAACCCTTAGAGGTATCATGGATAGAGTTTTAGGTTCACATTATAAAGTTAGAGTTAGAGTATCCACAAGTTCAAACGATAATGCTGTCCAAAACAGTGGGCAGAATTATGATATAAAAAATCTAGTTGAAAGGGCAAAGAGTTTTGGAGTCCCTAATGCTACGATTGAATAACTTTTTTTAAATATAATCATAAGGAGATTTTTATATGAAAGCAAGAGTTCCTAAGAACGCTATGGGCGGAAATCAACAAAATATGCAAGCTATGATTAAACAAGCTCAAAAGATGCAAGACCAGATTACTAGACTTCAAGACGACATAGAGAGCCGTGAATTCAGTGCTACAGTAGGTGGCGGAAACGTTGAAGTAGTTCTAACTGGTAAGAAGACTGTTAAGTCTCTAACTATCAAGCCTGAGTGCGTAGACCCTGAAGACGTTGAAATGCTTCAAGACCTAATCATCGCTGGTATTAACGAGGCTGTTGAGAACATCGAAAAGACTACAGAAGAAGAGATGTCCACTATTACAGGTGGAGTTTCCCTACCAGGTTTATTCTAATATAGAAACATGGCAGACTATACCGCACTACCTTTGACGGTCTTAGCTGAGCAGTTCGCAAAGCTCCCCGGAATAGGCATGAAGACCGCAAAGAGGTTATCGTATCACGTTACAAACATGAGCCTATCTGACGTAAAGGCGTTTGCGAACGCATTAATCAGTGCCAAAGAAGACGTACACCTCTGTGAGATTTGTCAAAACTTCACTGATGGAAAAGTCTGTGCATTGTGTTCCGATACGGAGAGGGACGAATCCATAGTTTGTGTGGTTGAGACTCCTCAAGATATCGCCATATTTGAAAAGAGTGGCGAATTTAATGGGTTGTACCACGTCCTACACGGTTTGATTTCCCCATTGAACAGGGTAGCTCCCGAAAATTTAAAGGTTTCGGAACTTCTCAAAAGGGTGCAGACTGGCACGATAAAAGAGGTTATCATGGCGACGAACTCCACCGTTGAGGGCGATGCCACAGCTATGTATATAGCTAACCTTTTAAAACCTCTTGGGATTAAGGTCACACGTTTGGCATTTGGAATCCCAGTGGGTAGTTACATCGAGTACGTGGATGATGTCACCATCAACAAGGCACTCGAAAATAGAAACGTTATGTAAAAAGTTTTCGGTACACGTCTAGGCGTGTGCCGTTTTTGTTTTTAATGCTAATTCGATATAATC
>CAZWRW010000135.1:0-4901 GCA_964636465.1 uncultured Ruminococcus sp.
AACATATTTTGAACGGTTAGCCATCGCTAACTTAACTTTAGTGTACCACATAAAGGGGATTTTGTCAAGTGTCATTCTATTTTTTTTGTATGTTCCTAAAATTTCTTGAAAATTTTAAAATACCTGTTGACATTACTTTTTTAGATGTATATAATATAAGTATACTGGTTTTTGTATCAGTAAATAGAAATAGAAAGGAAGAACAAAACTATGGGAAATCATAAGAAATTAAAGTGTTTTATATCTTCCGTGTTAGTTTTAGCTTCTCTTTCTGCTTGTTCAAAGGTTGAAACCAACACAGACATAATCACAGTTACTACTAGTGGAGAGAACGATTTAGCAGAGGAAACTACCTTGGATACTAGCCGTAGAGAGATACAAACTACTAATACACCTTTTGAAGGAGAAATAGTTATAACCACTGAAAATGCCCTTGACAGCTTGGAATGGCACAGAGCTAGTGATGGTGAATCTACAGCCTCTACTATTGCTACTGCTGTTATCACTACTGCACCTACAACTAAAGCTGAAGTTGTAATCTCTGAGACTAGCGTACTAGTCCAAAAGATTGAATTAAGTACACATTCTATTAAACTAGAGGTCGGCGAAAGTGAAATGCCTATAGTCACAATGTCGCCTAGCAACGCCACCGATAAGACTGAAATTTGGAACAGCAACAACATGAAAGTCGCTACTGTGGATGATAAGGGTAATATCAAGGCATTGTCTGCAGGTACTTGTACCATCACAGTGCAATCGAAATCCAACCCTAACGTAATAGGAGAAGTCAATGTAACCGTCACTGACCCTAAGGCTACCACGACCACAACTACCACCACCACTACGACTACTACTACAACGACAACTACCACCACGACTACTACTACAACAGAAGCATCATCCACTACGAGTGGCACTACTACAGGTGTTACTTCTATAGATGATATCACAGAACCTACTTACATCTATGGAGTGCTTATAGCTAACAAGACTTATGGTCTTCCTAAAGATTATGACCCTTATGAGGGTGACATCTCCCCAGAGGCTCAATTGGCGTTCAAACGTATGCAAGGTGAGGCTAGTAAATCAGGTTTAAACTTGTATATCTCGTCAGGATATCGTTCTTATAGCTATCAAGTTGGACTATATGACCGCTACGTCAAGAGCGACGGCAAAGAGGCTGCGGACTTATACTCCGCTAGACCGGGTTATTCCGAACACCAAACGGGTCTATGTTTCGATTTGAACACTATCGATGACAGTTTCGCCTATACTGATGAGGGTATCTGGGTTGCTGAAAACTGTTACAAGTATGGTTTCATAGTTAGATATCCAAAGGGTAAGGAAAGCTCCACAGGTTATCAATATGAGCCTTGGCATCTACGCTATCTCGGTGTGGATTTAGCTACTAAAGTTTACAATAGTGGTCTATCACTTGAAGAGTATTTAGGTATCACTTCAAAGTATAGCGACTAATGAATTTTAATATGAAGTTTATGTTAAAACGCTCCTGAATATTTTCGGGGGCGTTTTAGCTTACGGATTTTTAATTTTAACTCACGTTAAAATCACATGGATACGTGATATTTTTGGTATCACCTTTTTTTCGTACAAAAAATGCCCATCTTTCACAAAAATTTCTTGACTTTTATCAAAAAAAGTTGTACAATATATATATAATTTCTAGAAAAATCTAAGATTAACTATTTAGATTATAGCATAAGGAGGTCATTTGAAATGGCAGTAAACCTACAAAAAGGTCAAAAAGTCGATTTAACTAAAGGGAACTCATCGTTGAAAAGAGTTATAGTCGGTCTAGGTTGGGACGAAGTTGAGAAGAAAAACTCAGGATTTTTCGCCTCACTGTTAGGAAACACCACCAGCGACATAGACTGTGATGCTTCAGCAATACTTATATCAGAAAACGGAAAGTGCATAAACAGCAAGGATGTAGTATTCTATAACAATCTACAGCATACTAGCGGTGCGGTTCTTCACCAAGGGGACAACCTCACGGGTGCAGGTGATGGCGATGACGAACAGATTAAAGTATATCTACAGGATGTGCCTAGTCAATATCAAAAGATAGTGTTCACAGTTACGATTTATCAAGCCGTTGAGAGAAAACAACACTTCGGAATGATTAAGAACGCTTTTATACGCATAGTTGATGAAAGCACCAACAAGGAAATCTGTCGTTACAACCTATCGGATGACAGTGCCTACAACGGCAAAACCGCTATGATTTTCGGTGAACTCTACCGTTACCATGGCGAATGGAAGTTTAGTGCTATCGGTGAGGGTACTAATGACGGCGGTATCGTGCAGATGGCTAACCGCTTTATGTAGTGAGAGGGTTTGTGTATTATGGTAAACTTACAAAAAGGTCAAAAAATTTCACTTAGCAAGGAAAGTGATGGACTCAAAAACATCATGATAGGCTTAGGCTGGGACGAAGTCAAACAGACTATAGGTTCTAAGTTTTCGCTGTTCGGTAAGGCTAAAAAAGCTAATATCGACTGTGACGCATCCGCAATACTTTTGGATGGCAATGGCAAGTGCATTTCCAACAGGGATGTTGTATACTTCGGTAGTTTGAATCACGAAAGCGGTGCGGTACAACATCAAGGGGATAACCTCACGGGTGCAGGTGAAGGCGATGACGAAACGATTCTAGTTAATCTAAATCAATTGCCTAGCAAGTATCAAGAAATCGTGTTTGTGGTGACCATCTACAAAGCAGATTCTAGAAACCAAAACTTCGGAATGATAGACAACGCTTTTATCCGTGTAGTGGATGTTGATAAGAATCAAGAGTTGTGTAGGTTTGACATCTCCAACGACCCAAACTACAGCGACAAAACTTCTATGATTTTCGGCAAGGTGTACCGTCACAATGGCGAATGGAAGTTTAGTGCTATCGGTGAGGGATTGACCGCAGTAGGCGTTTCAAAGGTCGTTGAGTATTTCAGATAGTGTACATATAGTTTGTGGTGAACGCTCCCTTGAGTGTTCCGTCATGTGAAAATAGAATTTTTAGGAGGTCATTACAATGGCAGTAAGTCTTTCAAAAGGACAAAGAGTTAGTTTGGATAAAGGCATAGTTAAGGCTATCGTCGGCTTGGGTTGGGATACTAACCAGTACGACGGCGGTTACGACTTCGATTTGGATGCAAGTGCGTTCCTATTGGGTGCTAACGGCAAGGTGCTTAGAGATGAAGATTTTATCTTCTATAACAACCTAATCAGTCGTGATGAGGCAGTTCAACATATGGGCGACAACCTCACAGGTGAGGGCGAGGGCGACGATGAGACCATCATAATTGACTTCGCAAAGATGCCTAAAGATATCGAAAAGGTAGCTATTACCGTAACCATCCACGATGCAGTTGCTAGAAAACAGAACTTCGGACAGGTATCCAATGCATACGTTAGGGTTGCTAAGATGTCCACCGCTGACGACATGGTCGGTGAAGAGGTTCTCCGTTTCGATTTGATGGAAGACTTCTCTATCGAGACCGCAATAGTAGTTTGTGAAATCTACCGTCACGGCAACGATTGGAAGTTTAATGCAGTAGCATCAGGCTATCAAGGCGGTTTGGAGGCTCTATGCCATGCCTACGGCGTGAACGTTTAATATTTCCCGTATTTTAACATTATCGATTTTTAGGGAATGGCTCGTGCTGTTCCCTTATTTGATTATACTTACATAATGGTGGTGATATTTTGGAAAGTATCTTACAACAGGAAATCTCCAGCGGGAAGAGTTCGATAAATCTGCCTTGTGGAGAGTTCAAAGAGAGTGTCATAATTGACAGACCTTGCACAATAGTCGGTAACTGCACCACGCTTTGGAATGAAAATCAACCGGTGTTAGTGGTGAAATCTAAGGGGGTCACGCTGAAAAGTCTGCGTTTAGAACTCACATCCATTGCAGGATTCGAGAGCGACAAGCCAGTCATAAAACTTCTAGACGATACCATCGTTGAGAATGTAGAAATTTTCGGGGGCGTAGCCGATATGCCAAAGCATTACATTCCACGAGTGCTACACCTTGGCAAGATGCTCCCCCACTGTGTGAACGTGTTCAAGCTGAAAGTTTACATTCCTGAAACTTGTGAAATCGTGGTTCAGTCGAACAACTTCACCATTGAGCCGACCCACGTAAACTGTGGCTACTCCGAACTGACTTTGACAGCTCTTCCATTGGATGACCATTCCATGCTCTACGGCGAGATACTATTGAAATCTAAGCTTACTAGACGTATCTACGTGGATGGCTCTGCTAGTTCGGACGTTCAACAGGTGGTCGATAGGTTGGTATACTCATATGAAACCGTGGACACTTCCGCCAAGAGTGACATCTTGCCATTTAACGTTCCGCCAGTGGACGTTAAAAAGCCCATCGAATGCAAAACTCTCAAGCGTGGCGAACGCACGACTATCGAGTGCTTGAACCTAACTATGCATCTAAGTCACACGGGAACTCCATCGGATATTGACCCATACGTGTTTTTGGTTGACGGTCAAAACCAAGTCATCCATGATGAGAATATGGTCTTCTTCGGAAACCATACCAGTCTTGACTTTTCCGTGTGCCTACAGGATGACAACTCCGTAACTGTGGACTTAAACAGCGTTTCTAAGGAGGTTCAAAAGGTTTCGGTGTGCTACTCGATTTACAAGGGAGGTTACTCTAAAAACTTTTCTACGGTGGTGAATCCTATTTTGAACATCAAAGACCCCCACGGCAATGACCTTTACAAAGTGCCTCTTGAAGATTTAGGACATATGCCCACGGTCATCGTGGTGGAGTTTTACAGGTATAAAAACTCTTGGAAAATTAATCCTGTGGTGGCTGGTTACAACGATGGCTTGCCTAAACTATGCCAAAGTTTCGG
>CAZWRW010000136.1:0-4855 GCA_964636465.1 uncultured Ruminococcus sp.
ACGGAATTTTGTAGGGAACGGGCTTTGACCGTTCCTCAGAATCAAGCGTAGCTTGATTGATATTGATTTTTATACGTAACACATATCATATTATGATTTGCCTTCGGCAAATTTAGGAACGGTCACAGCCCGTTCCCTACATGAGATTTTCAAACCTCACAGATATACAAACAATTATGACAGTAATGAAATTTCATCGAATTGGCGTTGAATATACTTTTTTATGGAGAGTGATTTTATATTATGATTAAACCAGACTTTAGTTTAGTAGATAGACTATCGAAAGACTATACTATCATTCCGATATGTAGAGAAATCTATGCCGATGTGGTTACGCCGATTACTCTATTGAGAAAGATTGCTAACCAATACGACAAGTACTTCTTACTTGAAAGTGTTGAACAAGGCACTCAATGGGGACGTTATAGTTTTTTAGGATTCAATCCTATAGTTAGGGTGACCTGTAAAGATAGAGTCGTAACCATTGAAAAAGAGGGTCAAAAGGTAATCAGTGAGCTTTCGCCATATGACGCACTTAGGGATATAATGTCACAGTACAAAGCTCCTAAGCTCAAAGATATGCCTACTTTTACAGGTGGTCTAGTGGGATATTTCTCATACGCTATGATAGGCTACGCAGAACCTATTTTAAACCTCCAAGAGAGTGATTTTAACGACTACGATTTAATGTTATTTGACAAGGTAATCGCATACGACCACCTAAAACAGAAGATTTGTATAGTAGTAAATATGTCCACTGACAACGTAGATAAGAACTATTCACAAGCGTTAAAAGATATCGAGGAGTTAGAGGACTTAATCACAAATATGCCTACTGGAAACTTCCCAGTGACTACGAAACCTAAGTTTACTTGTAACGTTTCAAAAGAGGAATATTGTAAGAGAGTCGAGAAGACTAAGGAGTATATCGTAGATGGGGACATATTCCAAGCGGTAATATCAAGGCGTTTCGAGTGTGACTATAAAGATAGTCTAATCAATGCATATAGGGTTTTGAGGACTACTAACCCATCACCATATATGGTATTTATGAAAACTGGTGACGTTGAATTGATGTCAGCATCACCTGAAACCTTGGTTAAGTTGGTCGATGATACTGTAACTACTTTTCCGATTGCCGGTTCAAGACCTAGAGGAATCACACAAAAAGAAGATTTAGAACTCGAAGAGGGACTCTTAAAAGACGAAAAGGAACTTTCCGAACACAATATGCTCGTAGATTTAGGACGTAATGATATAGGAAAGATATCAGAGATAGGCACAGTAAGGGTTACTAAGTATATGGAAGTTCTAAAGTATTCCAAGATTATGCATATCTGTTCAGAAGTAAAGGGCAAGTTAAAATCTGAATATGATGCTTATAGTTGTGTGAACTCCATACTACCTGCAGGAACGCTTTCAGGAGCGCCAAAGATTCGTGCTTGTGAAATCATTGAGGAAGTTGAGCAACTTCCAAGGGGTATCTATGGTGGAGCGTTGGGATATATAGACTTCACTGGAAACTTAGATACTTGCATAGCCATCAGGATGGCAGTCAAGAAGAATGATAAGGTATACATTCAAGCTGGTGGCGGTATCGTAGCGGATAGCGTTCCAGAGATGGAATACCTCGAAAGTGAAAACAAAGCCAAGGCAGTAATCAATGCCATCTTAGATGCTAGTGAGGTGAACGACTAATGATTTTAATGATAGACAATTACGACAGTTTCACATACAACCTATATCAATTGACAGGTTCTATAAACCCTGATATCAAGGTAGTACGTAACGATAGCATCACCATAGAGGATATTAGACAGTTGAATCCTACACATATTATCATTTCACCGGGGCCAAAGTATCCAAGTGAGGCTGGTATCAGTGAGGATGTTGCTAGAGAGTTAAAAGGAGAGTATCCAATATTGGGAATCTGTCTAGGACATCAAGCCATCTGTGAGGTGAACGGAGCGAACATCTGCCATGCGATTAAGCTAATCCACGGTAAGAAGACGCCAGTCAAGTTGGATTTATCCTGTAGGTTGTTTGAGGGTCTTCCTGAAGTCGTTGACGTGGCTAGATACCACTCACTCATAGCAGAAAAGAAAACTCTTCCTGATACTTTACAAGTTATCTCCGAGGATATGCAAGGGGAAATCATGGGAGTTAAGGTCAAGGGTTATGAAGTCTATGGACTGCAGTTCCATCCTGAGAGTGTCCTAACCACCTGTGGCGATACCATCCTTAGAAATTTTTTGAACATTAAACTTTAGGTTGATATCAATTTTATAGTTCAATTTTGAAATCATATACATTAATATAAATATAATTTAGAAAGGATTTGATTGCGATGATTAAAGAAGCTATCAAGAAGGTAGTAAGTGGGGAGAATCTCACTTATGAAATGGCAGAAGAGGTCATGAATGAAATCATGAGTGGAAAGGCATCAGAGATTGAGATGTCGAGTTACCTAACCGCTCTACGTATGAAAGGCGAGACGGTCGAGGAAATCACAGCGTGTGCGAACGGCATGAGAAAGGCTGGAGTACATCTAAACCACGACTTCGACGTTTTAGAAATCGTAGGCACTGGCGGTGATGAGGCTTTTACATTCAACATATCCACAGTTTCAGGATTTGTAATCTCAGCGTGTGGAGTGCCAGTAGCTAAGCACGGTAACAGGAGTGTATCCAGTAAGTGCGGTGCAGCGGACTGTTTAGAGAGTCTAGGAATCAAGTTGGATATTCCAGTAGAACAGAGTGAATCCATCCTAAAGGAGATAGGAATGTGTTTCATGTTTGCTCAAAAGTATCATGCATCCATGAAGTACGTAGCACCAGTTAGAAAGGCACTCGGCATTAGGACAGTGTTCAACATTTTGGGACCATTGTCCAACCCTGCAGGAGCTAATATGCAACTCATGGGCGTGTATAGTAAGGAGTTAGTTCGTCCTATGGCTGAGGTACTATCTAAGTTGGGAGTTACTAACGGCATGGTAGTCTACGGCAATGACGGTCTTGACGAGGTCACTCTAACTACGACCACTACCGCTTGTTACATCAAGGATGGCACTTTTACTGACTTAGTAATCGACCCAAGAAAGTATGGTTTCACACTATGCAAACCTGAAGATTTAGTCGGTGGTTCACCTGAAATCAACAAGCAGATAGCTTTAGATATCCTAAGTGGTAAAGAACAGGGTGCTAAACGTGATGTGGTACTCTTAAACTCTGCAATATGTCTATACATTGCAGGTAAGGGAACTATCGCAGAATGTATAGAACTTGCCAAGTCTCAGCTAGACAACGGCAACGCTATGAAACAACTTGAAAAGTTTGTTGAGTTGTCCAATAAGTAATAATCCGTACGGTGTTGTGTAGGGAACGACGTCCACGTCGTTCCGATTACATCGAATTGGTGTTAAATTAAAGTTCACATTGAAAAAATATTATGAAAGGAAAAGCTACAGAGAAGTTAGCAATTTCGAGTAGCAGTTTTAGTTATGAATAGCAAGAATAAAGCAATCAAAGTAATCAGTTGGATTTTGACAATATTTAACCTATGTGCATCAGTGTACTACATCGTGGATAGTCATAAAAACCGTGGTAAGCTAAAGAAGATGCAACGTAGGCTTAGCACAATCAAGAACGACCTTAACGACATAGCTGACGAACTCAACGAACTTGCCGACGAAATAGACGACGAAATCGGGGAGAATACCAACGAAAAGGTTGCAGAATCCGAACCCGTTGTGGACGATATAGACGAAAGTATCGAAGAGGTAGCGGATATAGACTCCGTTCCGGAAGATACCGACGATGAGAAAGTAGAAGAGTAATTATGGCAAACATTTTAGATACCCTCGCTGAATGTACTAGACAACGTGTCGAAGAGTGCAAGAGGGCAGTAACACTCGAAGAGGTAAAGGCGAAAGCTTTAGCTTTGCCGAAATCCAACTTTGAGTTTGAAAAGGCTCTAAACAAGCCTAACGATATAGCTTTTATATGTGAAGTCAAAAAAGCGTCACCATCCAAGGGTGAGATAGCCAAGGACTTCCCATATGTTGAGATTGCAAAAGAGTACGAAGAAGTGGGTGCGGATTGTATATCCGTACTCACTGAACCTAAATATTTTAAGGGCGATATCCAGTATTTAAAGGAGATTAACGAAGTAGTTAATATTCCTACCATCAGAAAAGATTTCACCGTGGATGAGTACATGATTTATGAGGCTCACACAGTGGGTGCTAAGGCTGTACTATTGATATGCTCCCTTTTAGATACTGAAACTATCAAGAAGTATATCAAAGTATGTGATAGCTTAGGTTTAACGGCTTTGGTAGAAGCTCATGACGAACAGGAAGTAAAATCTGCTTTGAGTGCGGGTGCTAGAGTTATCGGAGTAAACAATCGTAACTTGAAAACCTTTGAAGTAGATATACACAACTCTATCAATCTAAGAAAACAAGTTCCAAGTGATGTGGTATTCGTAGCAGAAAGCGGAATCAAGACTGCTGAAGACATCGCAGAACTTAGGGACAACCATGTAAATGCGGTGCTAATCGGAGAGACGTTCATGCGTTCGCCTAATAAGCGTGAGTGTCTAAACCAGTTGAAAGGACTATCTTAAATATGGCAAAGGTTAAAGTTTGCGGACTATCTCGAATAGAAGATATCGACTATTGCAACGAACTCAAACCTGACTATATAGGTTTTATCTTAGACTTCCCGAAGAGTAAGAGGAACATCACATTTGAAAAGGCTAAGGAGTTGAAATCCCATTTAGATGGGAACATCCAAGCGGTTGGGGTGTTCGTCAACTCTCCAGTGGAGACGGTTGCAAAACTCTGTAACGATGG
>CAZWRW010000137.1:0-4843 GCA_964636465.1 uncultured Ruminococcus sp.
ATCCTGTGGTGGC
This sequence comes from uncultured Ruminococcus sp., assembly GCA_964636465.1. Lineage (GTDB taxonomy): Bacteria > Bacillota > Clostridia > Oscillospirales > Ruminococcaceae > UBA5884. The sequence goes on from CAZWRW010000137.1 coordinate 14, forward strand.
TGGTTACAACGATGGCTTGCCTAAACTATGCCAAAGTTTCGGCGTGGATGCGGACTATTAAACATAAAAAAAATCCTAACCGTTACGGCTAGGATTTTTTCGTATATCTCAAAAAGCAGTCTATCTTCTGCGATTGTTCTTAGAAGACTGTAGGTCAAAAAGTGCGTCCTTACGTGATAGGCTAATCTTGCCTTGCTTGTCTATCTCCATAACCTTAACCACGATTTCGTCACCAACTGATACCACATCTTCAACGTTTTCGACTCTGCCCTTATCAAGCTTGGAAATGTGTACTAAACCATCCTTACCTGGAGCAATCTCAACAAATGCACCAAAGTTCATGATTCTAACTACTTTACCCTTGTAGATAGCTCCAACTTCTGGGTCGTGTGCGATAGTCTCAACCAATTGAAGAGCCTTCTGTGCCTTTTCGCCGTTTACGCCACTGATGAACACGTTTCCATCGTCGCTGATGTCAATCTTAACGTCGTAGTCAGCAGTAATCTTTTGGATTACCTTACCGCCTTGTCCGATAACCTCACGAATCTTATCTACTGGAATCTTAGTCTGTAACATCTTAGGAGCGTACTTGCTAACCTCTGCTCTTGGCTCAGGAATTGCCTTTAGCATAATCTCATCAAGGATGTAGTTTCTAGCCTTGTGAGTCTTTGCGAAAGCTTCCTTGATGATGTCATAAGTTAGACCATCAACCTTGATATCCACTTGGATAGCAGTAATACCCTTATGAGTACCACCAACCTTGAAATCCATATCGCCAAAGAAGTCCTCTAAACCTTGGATGTCTACCATAGTCATGAACTCATCGCTGTCAGGCTTGGTAATCAAACCGCATGAGATACCGGCTACTGGTGCTTTGATAGGTACACCGGCATCCATAAGGGCTAGTGTAGAACCACAGATAGAACCTTGTGAAGTAGAACCATTAGAAGATAGTACCTCGGAAACCAATCTTAAAGCATATGGGAACTCCTCAACGCTTGGAATTACTGGTGCTAATGCCTTTTCAGCTAATGCACCGTGTCCGATTTCACGTCTACCTGGACCACGACTAGGCTTAGTCTCACCTACGGAATAGCTTGGGAAGTTGTAGTGATGCATATAACGTCTGCTCTCTTCCTCGTCAAGACCGTCAAGCTTTTGTGCCTCGGATACTGGTCCCAAAGTTGCGATAGTTAATACTTGTGTCTGTCCTCTAGTGAATAATCCTGAACCATGTACTCTTGGAAGTAGTCCAACTTCAGCAGATAGTGGACGTATCTCATCGATACCACGACCGTCTACACGCTTACCTTCATATAGCCAATTTCTAACTATCTTCTTCTGTAGCTTGTAGATACACTCATCTATCATTGCCTCCATCTCTGGATAGAGTTCATCAAACTTTGCGTGGATGTCATCCTTGATAGGGTTTAGTCTCTCTTCACGGATGTTCTTGTCGTTGGTGTCTAGAGCGAATTTAACTCTATCACTTGCAAACTCCTCGATAGCGTCGAACATATCGTGGTCAACTTCTTGAGATTCAAACTCAAACTTAGGCTTACCAATCTGTGCTTGAATATCGGAAATGAAAGCTACCATCTTCTTAATCTCTTGGTGACCCTCGATGATTGCATTCAACATAGTGTCGTCGTCGACTTCGTTAGCACCTGCCTCAATCATGACTATCTTTTCCATAGAACCTGCAACGGTTAGATTCAAGTCGGATACTGCACGTTGTTCAAGGTTAGGATTTAACACGATTTTACCATCTACTAAACCTACGCTGATACCAGCAATAGGTCCATTCCATGGAATATCGGAAATAGAAATCGCTATGGAAGTTGCCAACATTCCGATGATTTCAGGTGAACAGTCAGGGTCTACAGCAAGTACTGTCATAACCACAGATACGTCGTTTCTCATATCCTTTGGGAACAGTGGACGGATAGGACGGTCTACCATTCTTGAAGTTAGTATAGCCTTTTCGGATGGCTTACCCTCTCTCTTCATGAAAGAACCCGGAATCTTACCTACTGAGTACATTCTCTCTTCGTAGTCCACTGAAAGTGGGAAGAAGTCTATACCCTCACGAGGCTTAGCACTTGCAGTGACGTTTGCCATAACTACGGTCTCGCCGTAGCGTACCCAACATGAACCGTTGGAGAGTTCGCAAGTCTTGCCTGTTTCAACTACTAGCTTTCTACCTGCAAAGGTAGTCTCAAAAACCCTATAGTTTTCAAACATAAAAAAATCCTCCTAAAGTTGCCGACAACAGAAGATAGACGATAAAAGGTACTAAATAACATCAATATGATAATGCCCTTTATCCTCCAACTTCTGATGCCTAGCAAAATGTACTTAAATTAATCTGTTAAAGGGCAATAGGTACACACCCACTGCCCATTAACTTCAATAACGTTAAATTACTTACGAATGCCTAGCTTTTCGATAGTAGCACGATATCTATTGATATCCTTCTTGATTAGGTAGTTAAGAAGGTTTCTTCTCTTACCAACCATCTTTAGAAGACCTCTACGGCTGTGGTGGTCGTTCTTGTGGGTCTTTAGGTGTTCAGTAAGGTCGTTGATTCTCTTAGTAAGAATAGCGATTTGAACCTCTGGTGAACCTGTATCAGTATCGTGCTTTCTGTTAGCTTCGATAACGGCAGTCTTTTCTTCTTTTCTCATCATGATGACGAAATACCTCTTTTCAAAAATTTTCTTCAATGCTCATGGAATAAGGTAGGTATCAGTCCACGGATGTGGCAAAATCCTTAATCTAAGAACATAGAACACTAAGTATTATACCATACAGAACACAAAAAGTAAAGGAATTTTTTATTAACTTTTTGTGAACTTTTTAAAATTTCACAGGTATATGACTATTCTTCCTTGGATTTAGTAGTTTTCTTCTTGGCGGTAGTAGTGGATTTAGCAGTCTTAGTGGTAGTCTTCTTTGCAGTGGATTTCTTAGCTGTAGACTTAGTTTCCTTTTTAGCATCAGTGGATGCGGACTTTGTAGACTTAGCTCTAGTAGTTTTAGCAGGTTTTTCAGCCTTTTCGGACTTCTTTTCCTTAGCCTTTTCAACTACTGGAGTTTCAACTACAGTCTCGACTGGTTCTGCTACTGATTCAACTACTTCCTTAGTTTCAACAGGCTCTTCTACCTTGACTGGTTCAACGACTGGTTCAGCTACGACTTCTTCTACTACGATTTCTTTAGTCTTTGCCTCCTTGATGACGTTATAGAACTCGTTAAGGATTCCTAAGTTTTCAACATCGATACGGTTTTCAACGTAACCAGCAGTAGTATCTAGTGAGCCGTCCAATATAGCCAATATGTCATCTCCAGAGATAGTAACGATTAAGTCTCTATCGTAGTATTCAAAAGGTTCAACGTATACGTTACCGTTTGAAAGTTCAATGTAGAAAGCACCCTCGCCCTCGCCAGTGATGTTAAACTGTATAGCCAAGTGTTTTTGATAGTCACTAACATCTTTGTTAGCAAGAATCTCTTTAGCCTTTGCAACTATTTCTTCGTACTTCATAAAAATTCCTCCATAATCTTTTCTAACATTTTCGTTTGTTGTAGCCATAAACTTATAGAAAATCTGGTTACAATTAATATTATAACACTAATAGATTGAAATGTCAATTAAATACTCAAAAAACGCCATGGTTTTAGATGTATGTTTCTTAGGTAGATTCTGTAGTGAATGGGCTGTGACCGTCTCATACATTTGATAACATGATTTCGCAATTTAGCGTGTATTTATGGTTGAAATCCGAACGGTTTTATGTTATAATATACTTAGAGCGTAACGTGGAATGTCAATTGTGACGTTCCACACTTGCAAAATATCTATAGAAAGGAATTTTAACCTATGAACTTATCTAACCTATATAACGTAGCATTCGACATACTTACACAGAAGAAGTCTGACGGGTTCGGTTTTAGCGTCAATGATGGCTCTACTGTAACTGTGCTTTCCACAACAGATGGCACGATATTCAAAGCAATTAACGGAAACAAAGTAGTCAATGGTAATCTAGTTAGCACCTGTTCAGAGATGGAAGCAGTTACATCTATGGTTAAAGCTAACAAGTCGGCAATAGACACTATGGTGACTCTAAACGTTGAAAATGGCGAATTCGTCATGCCATGTGAAAGTTGTATAGACCTAATCCTACAGATTGATAAGAGCAATATAGACTGCAATGTAATGACTAACATCAACGATAGTGTGAAACTTAGGAGTCTCACTGACAGAGTTATCGAGGAGGAGACACCACCATCCAAAACTAATGAAGTTAAAACCATCCAAACTGCTGACAGTTTCGACGATTGGGACGAGGGTTGGGACGTTTCGGATGCCCCAGTCTCACAAAATGAACCCGAAAAACCTTCAACTAGAATAGACGATATCAACGACCCTATGCCAAATCGACCTGTTAATCAAAACAAATCCGCTAGTAGATACTATCAAAGTATGTACACGAACATCACGCCTACACCTGTAGCGAATTCTATTTCAGTTTCGCCAATAGTTTCACAGAACGGCAAGAACTCCAAACCGTTTAGAGGTAGCAACAGTATTTCCGATATCATGAAACGTAACGGACTCTCCGAAAGCGACAAAAAAGACTTCAACAAACAACGACTATTCAATGCATTCACTACTGATACTATTTCGTCCCCAAACGCTGAGGGCAATGCAACTTCCGAAAAACAGTTGTTATCCAAAAAGGAACTCTTGAAACTCGCTAAGGAAAAGAAAAAGATGGCTAAGAGAGATGCAAAAATCCTCGATGCCACCAATAAAAATAAATA
>CAZWRW010000138.1:0-4794 GCA_964636465.1 uncultured Ruminococcus sp.
CTCCTTTAATTTTATGGATTAACCTTTATAGAACCTATCTACGATGTTTTTAGGCATACCGTTCTGCATGAGTTCGTCCCTGAGTTCTTGTGAGATTCCGTTAGGATTTTCAAAGTGTCCGAGGACGGTCTTTTTGCCATTGGATATGATGTTATCATCTACCACATACTTGAACAGTGTCCTATAGATAACCTTGCCATCTTTATAACCCTCACCCTCAATGATTTCTGTAATCTTCCTAGATGAGTCCTCCATTTGATGTTGGTACACTATGATTGGAAAAGCCTCAATCATCAAACGCATGAGAGTTTCGTCAGTAAATTCATAGGCTCTCTTAGCTAGAGTAGTCATTCTCATGTAAGTACCGACTGCGTTCTTAGAGTGTATAGTCGTGATTACTGTGTGACCTGTTCTAGCAGCCTCTTGTGCGGCGAAAGCCTCATCGCTACGCATCTCACCGACGCATATTACATCAGGGTTGAAACGTAGAGCCAAATCCAAAAGTTTCTGTTGAGTGATTTCGTTTTTAGGGTCATTGGATGACTTAGTCAAAGTATGTATTACGCTGTTCACGATAGAACCATCTTTTTCACTATGTTTTACTAAGTCGAACTCTCTACTACCTTGTTCTATGGTGTAGATTCTCTTGTTGTTAGGTATAGTAGACAACAACCAACTCGCAGTGGAAGTCTTACCAGAACCGGTATTTCCAGCGATACACACGCTCACACCATACTTGATTATGTTGTATAAGAAGTCTAACATATCATCGGTGGCGGTATTTTTTAAGAGTAAATCTTTTGAAATCCTACTAGCTGAAACGATTCTTATAGAAGCTGATACACCTACATCCTCATCAAGGATTGGCGTTTTAAGTACTGTGATTCTCACGTTTTTAGCCAAAGAGCCTAAAGCTGTAGGGTTGCTATCATCAATGACGGTGTCGCTCTGTTGTAACATTCTTCTAATTACGTCTATAGCGTGTTGTGGTGATAGAAACTTCTCTTTAAGTTTAATCTTCTTGCCCTTAGCAATGATTTCTATATCGTTCCAAGCATTGATGTTAATCTCTTCAAGTTGTAGAGTGTTTATGACATTCTTATCAAGGTAGTTTGAAATAAATGAAAACCCTGCCATATCTAAGTATAGGCTATCCACAAGGTTTTCGATTTCGTTGTTGTTATTCTTTAGAGAGTAAAGCTTGTCAGTACACTTAATCTTGTTGTTGATTATGTACCTCCTGATAATGTCCTTTACATTCTCTTCATACTTGATTTTTTCGTTTTTGTCTATGAACTCATCGTCGCCGTTTTTGCTATCGGAAAAACTTATGAACTTCTTGCTACCGTTGATAAAGTACTGTTTATAGTTGTTAGAGACGTACTCTTGGACGTTCCTTAGAATGTCTTGGTAGCTGTGAGCGTTACTCATGTTGTCATACACATATTGAGAGTTTTGCTCCAAAATACCGTTATTGTTTCCACTATTGTCTTCTAGTTGGAAAAAGTCTTGATTGTCGACCATAAAAAATTACCCCTCCAATTAACTAAATTCTCGCCAATTTGATATAATTCCATGATGTCGCATGGCGTTCCGCAATTTTGCAACGCAAAATTGAATGCTATTAAGCTTTTTTATTGCTTAGATTCTCTTTTTCAAACTTGTTTACTAGGCTCGAAATCTTCTTTTCAAATTCGATGCCCTTTCGACGGTGCATATTTGAAATCAGTTCGCCCCCGATAAACTTACTTTCAACCTCATGTGAGTACGGCAAAGTGATAATATCCGTGCCACCGCCTATGGCTGAAATAACTTCGTTTAATGGTGAAATAGGCTTAACGTTACCGATAATCTTTATGTGGTCATCGAAACGGAACTTTTCACCTTTAAAGATACCCTTGTTAGCCTCGTTATAGATTACGCCCTTACTATCCGCAGTGATAGTTCTAATTACGTGTTGAGCCCTTTCCAAACCGAACAGTGTCATAAAATCGTCAAACGGATTACTTAAACCATCTATGATTATGTAGTCAGTCATGTTGCTAATCTTGTTCAAAAGCTTGATGATACTGTTCTTAGTAAAGTTGTGATAAGTCATATAGTTTTCACCAGGAGACATACCCAAAAAACATATATACTCCGATTGCGGATGTACTACCAATTTACTAGCTAATAGACTATCTTTAGTATCTTCATACTCGTTTAACACTAGAAAAGAACCTATAGACTGTTCAGAAGTAATCTTCAAAGTAGGAGCGTACAACTTCAATGAGGGAGTCAACTTGTCCCCACTGAAAACTATTACGTTCTTCTTCTTTGATGCTAACTTACTAGCTATCGCTAATGAACAGATGGTCTTGCCACTAGCTGGGCTACCCCATATACATATGATGTCTGCACTCATACTAAACCATCCTTTCCTGCTATTGAGCTTGTGCTGTAGTCGTTTCAGTTGAAGTCGATTGACTTGTGCCGTACCAGTTGGATAGTATACCTTGTGTAGGTGATGAGAAGTGACTATTTTGGTCTTCTAAGAGTTTAGTAGCTACTTCAGTACCGCCCTTAGCTGCTAGACCTAGGTACACATTTGATGTTTTAGCCAACTTAGTAACCTTTTCAGCCTGTGCGATGTTTAAATCAAAAGTTACTAGACTTATAGTATTTTCTTCTTTACCTTCTTCCACAACGATGTTTTTAGTATCTTCGTCTTGAACTGCTAAAACTTTAACATAGATTAGGTCAGGGTCTACTGCTCCGTCTTCTCCAAAGATGGTTACCACGTCACCTTGTTCAACTCTAGAACCTACGGTTTCTTGATAGTTTGTGAAACTTACTGCAAGTGCTACGTGACCTCTAGCGATATCTTGTAAGTATGAAGTATCAGTATCTGCGGTAGCCTCATCAGTGATTTTAAGTTCTGTTACTATGTCATCTTCTAACATATCGATATTAGCATACTTGTCTGCAACTTCGTCGATGTTTTCAAAGTACTTATCCGGAAGAGTGTCTTTCTTAAAAGATTTTGTAGTTAGCATATCTTTGGTAATCTTAGTACCCTTGGATACGTCCTCCTTTAGGACTACTATGTCTATTATGTTTGTGGCTGAAAATTCGGATACGTTCGGCACGACCACGAAACCTATCAGTATTGCTAGTATGATACATAGACAACCTATTACCATTCTGTTTTTTAAAAAACTCATAATTTGTTAACTCCTTTCGAGGTTGTAACTATAATTTTCAAGTAGTGTTTTAAAGATGTACATAGACTTTTCTTCGCTATCAAAGTTGGATAGCGAATACTCTATAATTTTGCCCAAAGGTGAATTCATGAGGAACTCTCTAGGGGGTAGAACTTTCTGTTGTTTTGAGCGTTCCATCTTGAAGTATGACTTATTAGAAAACTCACCATTACTGAATGGAATCTTACCATTGTTGAGCATTCTGTAGAGTACTACTCCTATTGAATATAGTAACCTGTTCTTTTTGTGAGGTGTTTCGAAAACGCCATCATAGATAGTGTAGGGGGTTATGATAAAATACTTCTTATAGATATCACTAAATGAACCTATGAAGAAAACTTCTTTAGAACTGTTGATAAAAGTGTTAGTATCATTGATAGTGAAACTGTTATCTAAATACATAGCCTTGTTGGTCAAGTTTAGACCTATTTCAGCAATTTCGGCAAGTGAGAGTTTGTTATTAGAGTAGTAATCCACTAGGGGAGTAGCCTCCTCCATTAGTAAGAATATGTGGTAAGCGTTGTGCAGTTCAGATTTTAAACATCTAACGTTTTGTAGCACAGAATGGATACCTAAATCGTTAAACTCACTGCTAAACTTTCTCAAAGCGGAAACCATCTCATCGACGTAGTGTTTCATAAGCTCGTCGGCTTTTTGATGGTCGTTGCCCATACTAAAACAGCTCAAATCGTAGAACTCATTACGATAGACTATCTTGTGAGCCACGGTCATAGAGGAGACTTCTTTAGAATCAGCCTTGTAAGCCTTGTAGTAATCCCATCCGAAGACACTGCACACCTTATTGATAAGTCTATAGTTGAATATCACCATACCTGAAAGGTTATGGTTAGTAACACAGCTATCGGGGAGAAACTCACCGTTAGCAACTGGAGATTTCATGTTAGAAACTTCATAGAGGTCTACTATGTTGCCCTCATCTAAGCAGATACCACAGCTTTCACAGAAAGTATCATTAGCTTTAACTAGAGTTCCGCAGTTTTTGCAGTAGTACATTTTAAGATTTCACCTGCCTAACTTTTCTTATTTCTAGTGATGTACCAATCACCATAGACACAGCCAGTCACATTGTAAGTGTAAGGCTCATATGAGTACAATGGACCTACTGGACACCAAATATTGAACGCTAAGACGTTTACTTGATAAGTACTATCGTTCCACCAAAGCGGTATTGCGTGGTTATTTAGACTTGATAAACTTCTATTTATACAACGCTCTTCTAACTTGAATGGTGTACTACATGCTAACGTTCCGAGCGTTACGTTGTAGTAGTATTCAGGATAGGTTACCAAAATGCTGTCACTATTCACTAAAATCTTATCAGCTTTTCCGCTTGTGCCATGCTGATAGTTTGACATATCAAAACTACTACCCGACTTTACACCTTCTGGGGTGAAACTAGGTTCTGTTAGGGAAAATTCATCGTAGCTTGTTTTACCTAAGCTATACGACTTACCACCTAATATTATGCTACTATTTTCTTCGTCTATCTTGTTGTCGTTTAAATCTGAATCACTGTGGTTTGAATAGTAGT
>CAZWRW010000139.1:0-4767 GCA_964636465.1 uncultured Ruminococcus sp.
ACCGTGGAGCTGTCATATTGACAACCATCCGAAAAGATTTCATTGGAGACTATTACTAAATTTTCACTCATTGAGTTCAAGCGTTCCACACCATGCAGAACCTTTTCAACCACATCGTTGCTAGGCTCAGCACGGAACATTTCGTTAGCCAAAAGGTTGGACATACATTCCAAAAGGACGTTGCTCCCCTCCTCTATGCGAAGAGTTTCTAAATCTTGATATACTTCTACAGTCTCGAAGTTACGTTGTTTTCGCATGGCTTGATGTCGTAAAATTCTAGCGTGAGCCTCATCGCCGTAGGGTTGCATGGTGGCTAGATACTTCAAACTTTTCCCACATGATAGCGTGGTTATCAGCCTTTCGGCAAGTTCGGATTTTCCACTACCGCTCCCCCCTGAGATTAACACCATCATAATTTTTGATAGGCTTCCATGCCTATGCTGTTGAACGTTCTGTCACTGTCGTAGACTTTCATAGCCATATCCAACAGTGGGAACAGAGCGACCGCTCCAGTACCCTCGCCCAAGTGCATACCTGCGTGTATCGTTGGTGATAGTCCCAACTCGTCCATAATCTTGACGGTTGCGGGTTCGGTACTCATATGTGATGGCAACATATATCCGACCGTTTCAGGACATATCCTTGCCGAAATCAACGCAGATACTGCAGATATTAAACCATCTATGACTATAGGCATTCTATGGATAGCTCCGCCTATGTAAAGTCCGACCATGCCACATATGTCCAAGCCACCCAACTTTGATAGTACATCCAAAGGGTCTTCGGGATTAGGTTGTCGCAAGGATATTCCCTTTTTGATAACTTCGACTTTGTGCTTTAAGCCTCCATCGGATAGCCCTGCCCCTTTACCTGTGACAGTCTCAACTGGAAGGTTCAACAACACACTCGCCAACGCACTAGATGTCGTAGTATTACCTATGCCCATCTCACCTGTGGCGATAACCTTATACCCCTTGATTTTCAACTCTTCAACCAAGTTGATTCCCACCTCTATGGCTTTTAGAGTTTCATCCATGGTCATAGCGGAAGTTTCAAGGAAGTTCTTAGTGCCGTGTGAAACTTTCCTATCTAAGATTTCATAGCCATCTTCGATATCAGCCACCATGCCAATGTCTACGGAAAACACATCAGCATTGGAGACACTAGCCATAAAGTTCACGTTTGCACACCCCTGTGATACGTTCTTTGCTACGGTATAGGTGACTTCGTTGCCGGTCTGTGTGACGTTCTCCGCTATGATACCGTTATCAGCACATAGCACCACCGCACACTTTTTGGACAGGTCAACCTCAGAAGTTCCCACCATACCACTGATTTTAACTATCATCTTTTCGAGTTCACCCAAGCTGTTAAGCGGTTTAGCTAGACTATCCCAACGCTTTTGTGAGTCTTCCATAGCCTTGCTGTTGAGTGGTTTTACTAGTTCTAAGTAACTCTCTAAATTATGAGTATTAATCTTAAACACAACCTTTTTGTAAATTTCTAAAATTTCGATATTCAACCATGGCACTTATAAACCTATTGATATTACACACGTTACCATAAAAGTATATGTGTGGATATCCAGCATAAAAGTTTTCACCACCGTATCCACAACGCCATGACTGTGTTCCGTTTAACTTTAATGCTAAGTAATCCGAACCGTTGTCGGTAGTATCGGAGTAGTGAAACTCATGCGTGATTAGCGGTTCATTGAACATACGTTCATCATTAGATTCGGGCATAAGTTTAGTATAACCAAAATGCACGAGTTTATCGGTTTTGTAGCAATCTCCGTTGAAAGTTCCCACCATGGGATGTTTCACGCCATCCACCAAAATGTTAGACTGCAAGTACATAAATCCACCGCATTCGGCAAGGTACGGGATTCCGTCATCTATAGCCATCTTGATACTCTCACGCATAGAAACGTTTTTAGAAATCCTATCGGCGTATAGTTCAGGATATCCACCGCACAGGATTAGACCATCCACACCCTTTGGAAGTTCCTTATCGTTTAGTGGACTGAAATACACAACTTCGCAGTTTGAACGCTCTAAGAAGTCCACGTTGTCGCCATATAGGAACGAAAACGCCACATCTTTAGAGACTGCCACTCTAACACGTTTACCATCCATGTGAGATACTGACGTATGTGCTAAACTTCCACACTTTGCGACTTTCAAAAGCTTTTCGATATCCACCGTTTGACTGACCACATCAGCCAGTTTTGAAACTTTAGTATCAAAGTTTGAGACTTCTTCAGCAGTCACCAAGCCTAAGTGTCGGCTTTCGAGGGTCAAGCCATCTTTAAGTTTTGGAATATATCCCAAGGGCGTAACACCGAACTTTAAAGCCAAGTTTTCAGCTTCAGGATACAGGTGCGGTGACATCCTATTGAAAATTACCGCTTTAATTTGATGGTCATTGCGATACTCTAGAAAACCTTTCAGCGTAGCTCCTATGGATGCCCCCATGCCTTGACAGTCCAAAATCAATACCACAGGAGTTTCCAACGTTTTAGAAATCTCATAGGTGCTGGATTTGGTACTCAATCCGATACCGTCATAGTAACCCATAACGCCCTCCACCACTGAGATATCCGTGCCGTTAGAGTTCTCACACAGTATATATTTTAACACATCATCGGTACAAAAGCAACAGTCCAAGTTATGAGAAGTTCTGCCAGTGATTCGGCTATGGTACGAGCCGTCTATATAGTCGCAACCGCTCTTAAACGTAGAGACTTTCAATCCCCTATCCACGAGGATTTTTAAGATTGCACACGTTATAGAAGTCTTTCCGCTACCGCTCCTATTTGATGATATTATCAACCTATCCATAAAGACCACCTAACACTTAAAAAATCAATAATCAATCACACGTCGTAACGTTAAATTAAAGTATACCATGCACATTAGAAAACACGATATATTCTACTTTGAGACTTTCACCACTACGCTTATTAAGATAGTAAGTTATCCTACCCTTTAGGATTTCCATGGTACTTTTAAAGATTCCGTGACGTTTCAAAACGTTTAGAGCCTCATCGGTGGTGACACACTCCATGATTTCGTTTAAAACTTCTGTATCTGCCCCAGATTTCAAGGCACATATCGCTAAGGTTTCCATACGAGCGTCACCGTATTTTGAATGCGTGTTCATGAGACCACACCCCAACTTTACCAACTTCCCGATATGTCCCACCAAAAGGACACTCTTAAAGTGAAGTTCGTTCACCATGTCCAAGGTATCACCAATGAAATTACTACACTGCACCGTTTCATTTTCAGAGATGTTCAAATTTTCTTTGATAAAAAACTTGCCATAGTTGCCCAAGGTGATTACCAAGTTTTCAACACCACTGGACTTTTTAACGTTAAGTTCCGCTCGAATGGTATCTAAAATAGCCTTGTCGCTCATGGGACGTACTATCCCAGTAGTACCCAATATCGAGATACCTCCGACTATTCCCAAACGTGGATTAAACGTCCTATTTGCGAGACTTTCACCCATAGGCACTGAGATTACAACTTCAAAACCGCCAGTGTAGCCGTTAGCCTTTGCGATAGTTTCAAGGTTGAATTTTATCATCTTGCGAGGTGTGGAGTTTATGGCTTTTTCTCCGATAGGTTGGTCTAAACCCGCTTTAGTGACCATCCCGACTCCTACACCACCTTGAATATCCACACCAAAGCTAGTGAGTTTCACTGTGGTGACTATCCCAATACCGTGTGTTACGTCGATATCGTCGCCACCATCCTTGATGACAGTGCAACTCACACCATCATGTGATGGCTCAACCTTGGATATTGGGATATTCAACACCGTGCCATTAGGCGTGAGAATCTCCACAGTAGGAGAAGTTTCGCCCTCTAGCAGATACTTGGCACAAGCTACAGCTCCAGCGGTGGCACACGAACCCGTGGTATATCCACACTTTAAGATTTTTCCGTTGTCACAGACGTAGCTTTCCATGGTTTAAAGTGTTTGGATGATATCCAAAACTACGTCAGCTACACGCTTAGCTGCGATTACTTCAAACTCTTCAAAAGACATAGCACCCTCATCGTCGGCGTTATCCGAAATGCACCTGATACTTATACTTGGAACTCCATTAGCATAAGCACAATGTCCTATGGATGCACTCTCCATATCGACAGCGTAAGGGTCAAGCCTGTTCTTGATATCGTCCTTTACGGCTTGGTCTGAGATAAACTGTTCACCTGAAACTATCCTACCTATATGATGCTTATAGTCGAACTTCTCACAAGACTTTACTGCACTATCCATCAACGCACTATCGGATTTGAACACGCTACAGTATGGCGGATACTTTTCAAGAAAAGGCAAGTGCATATCATGGTATAGCACCTCATTGGCAATCACGATATCGCAAACCTTGACTTGACTATCCATACCACCAGCCACGCCAGTGTTGATGATACAATCCACATTAAAAGTATCTATTAAAATCTGTGTGCATATGGTGGAGTTCACCTTAGCCACGCCACAGCATACATTCACGATAGTTTTGCCATCACTTAAAGTGTTCTTATGGAACTCATACTTTCCAATGTTGATAACTTCGGCAGTGCCTAAAGTTTCCCTGATATCTTTCAATTCACTAGGCATAGCCCCGATAATTCCTATATTTTTCATAAAAAACTCCTTAATTTTAAATTTTTGAAACATAATCTATTAAACTAACACACGTTAATTATATCACAAAATGCTCACCTTTGCAAGAGTGTTATATTTCTGTAA
>CAZWRW010000140.1:0-1977 GCA_964636465.1 uncultured Ruminococcus sp.
TCCAATTCACTTTGGGAGGTGCTTTGGCTGTTTTTTAACGCAAGTTCGACAATACTGGAACGGTCACAATCCGTTCCCACGCAGGTTGATTTTACATTATGTTATGGAGTATTAAATCTGGAGGTTTTTAAAACATGGAAAGTACTAGAAAACTCAAAGGGGACATGACTGTCGGAAACCCTCTAAAATTAATCTTGATATTCAGCATACCGTTGCTAGTGGGAAACATATTCCAACAACTTTACAACGTCGTGGATACTACTATTATCGGTCACGTTTTGGGCGATGATGCTTTGGCATCCATAGGAGCGACTACCCCTATATACAACTTGGTGATAAACTTCGCTAACGGTTTGACTAACGGCTTTGCTGTCGTGATTGCTAGGTGCTATGGTAAGAAAGATATCGAAGCACTTAAAAAATCGGTATCGTTGACTATGTTGCTAACCTTGATAGTTTCAGTAGTCTTGACGGTGGTCAGTGTGATAGGTATCAACCCACTATTGAACTTCTTGAACACACCTCAGGAGATTATCAAAGAGGCATATTCCTACTTGATGATAATCCTATCTTTTTCAATCGTCACGATGATGTACAATATGTTCGCTAGTATGTTGAGAGCTATCGGAAATAGTAGTGTACCGTTGTATAGTCTAATCGTGTCCACGGTGATTAACATAGTATTAGATATCGTCTTCGTTAGATACTTATCCATGGGCATAGCGGGTGCGGGTTACGCTACCGTGATAGCTCAGGCAGTATCAGTGATAGTTTGTGTGGTATATATCTATAGACACAACCCAATGCTCAAATTTGATAGGACATATCTAAAGTATGATAAGTATCTAGTGAACGAACTGACTACTACAGGATTATCCATGGCGTTAATGTTGGCGATAGTAGAAGTAGGTTCAGTAGCATTACAGGGTGCGGTAAACTCCTTTGGAGCTAATACCATCACGGCACATTCGACCGCTAGAAAGATTGACGGTATCTTTATGATGCCAATCAGTAATTTGTGCATGGCTTGTTCAACGTTTGTGAGTCAAAACTTCGGGGCTAACAGGATGGACAGAGTTAAAAAAGGTATCATTAGTACGATAAAGGCATCCTTTATATGGAGTACCATCACAGTAGTGTTGGCGTTCCTATGTTGTGATACTATTTCGTATGCCATCACAGGCACTTCGGATGTTGAAATCCTACAGACTATCAAGCAGTATGTGACTATCAATGTGCCATTCTTCTACGTGTTGAGTATCCTTTTGATACTTAGGAGTAGTTTACAAGGTATCGGCAAGAAGATAGTTCCACTCTCTGCGAGTATCATTGAGTTAATATCAAAGTTTGTTACCGTTGGCTTTGTAGCACCGATATTCAAGTATATGGGTGTATGTTGGCTTGAGCCTGTCATTTGGACAGTGTGTGCAATATTGGTAGGTGTGGCGTTTATCGTCTACATGAGACCTTATAGCGTATCACATAATGAAAAACATAAGAATCACAAACACAAGGCTATAGCATAACTGTGAATTAGTTTTATATATTGACACATCATCGGATGTGTTTGTATATATAATATAGCGTTAAGTCGCTTTATTGGGGTAAAAAGGGTAGGAAGTCAATCGGACTTTCTACCCTTTTTAGGAATGTGAATAATTCTATACCATGTTATGATATCAACCAAGCCTATTTAAATATCAATCTGCGGAACGACGTGGGCGTCGTTCCCTACACATTTAAAACCTATTTACGTTTACCAGTCAACACGAGACTCACACCTGCTAGAGCTACCACAGTCAACAAGGATGCCGATTCGTCATCAGTTTTAGGTGTTGAGGTCGTCTTGGAACTTGAGCTTGACCCTGAACTTGAAGACTTACTAGTCGATTTCGTGGTGGTTTTGGCGGTGGTTGTGGTCGTAGTCGTAGATGTTGTAGTCGTCGTTGGAGTGGTAGTAGTAGTAGTTTCCGCCGA
>CAZWRW010000140.1:2077-4699 GCA_964636465.1 uncultured Ruminococcus sp.
GTGGTAGTTGTCGGTGCGATGGTGCTATCGCCAAGGGTAGGCGAGGAAGTCCCAACGGTGGTAGTTTGAGTATCAGCCGTTACCCCGATAGCCCCCATAGAGGTTACCATACACGCCCCGATTATCATAGCTGTGAGCTTTCGTAAACTTTTAGTATCTTTCATATAAAACACTCCTTTGTTATATTTTATTTTAATGTGAGTTCAACAGACACATAATTTTTTTGTAAGGAACGGTCACAGCCCGTTCCCTACATGGGATTTTCAAAACCCCATAGTTTTCTGTATGGCGGATGTAAAACCGTCGTGTCGTCTCGATTAAATCGTTCTATATATAAAGACACTTGAAGATGGCAAAAGGTTGCGTTACATTTGGAAGTTCTCTGAAATGCACAAATTTGACGTTTAAATCTTGATGTGTTTTCTCTATTTTATACAAAAATTCGGGATAGTTTTCTTAAACCATCCCGAATATTTTTTTGTATGTTTAAATATTAAATTTTAAGCTTGGTCAATAGTATGGTTATCAAGGTGCAAACGCCATTGTAGAATAGTATCATCGTAGGGTTGAGTTCCTTGAACGCCCCCATGGTTATAAATGATATACCTATCAAGATTCCCAAAATACACGCCACAGCATACAGTATGTTGCCAATCAAAGCGTTACGATGAATCTTCTTGGTGAGAACGAGCAAGTTCGCTAGAACGTTCACGTTGCCACTGGTCACGATAGAACTACTACATTGTGGTTTATCCTCAAAGTAGACCTTGTTATCTTGATATACACTGTATGGAATAATCTTTAAGCTTTCAGGTTCTAGGTCGTAGAGGGTGCTTACTCTCTCCACGGATACTAGAAAATCTACAGATGTCAACGCAATAGATACGTTATTCTCTTCAAAAGTCTGTAGGAAACGTTCAACTTCTCTGTGGGTTGTGACTTGTACTATCAACATCAAGGCTAGGTTACCCGATATCGATACGTACACCGCATCACGACCTTTGCCCACGAGTTCAGCCTCCTTGGACTTAGTAGGCAAGTTCTCAATGTTGTGAGCCTCCATGAGTTCACGATTGCCCATGAGTATCCTCTTACTATCTATCCATCCACAGATACCTTTACCATCTTCATAGGTGTAGCTTTCAACCTTGCGTAGATAGTCCGTCTTATCTTCGACTATCTTCATTAGGGTAGGAGCTAGTATACTGTTGCTATCCTTGGCTAGACTTATAGCATAGATTAACGTCTCATCGAGCCTACCACTTGCGAAAAGTTTCATAGCACAGAGTTCTACAGAACCATTTGGGAAAACATCGTTAGCCGATAACACTATGGAGTTAGTATCGTAGAAGTCTTCAACCGCTTGATAACCTAACAATGCACCCTCACGACGTGGATACTTTTCTGAAACTCTATTCAACATTGAGTTCAAGTTGATTCCTAAACTGAAACATGAACAGAATGACACCAACATCGAAAAGATAGAAGTAATCGCAACAGGAATCTGTGATTCAAACGTCTTGTTGTAGACTATTCCCGCAATGAGTGCCACCAGTAATGATACTGAAGCTATCACAGGAGTGGCTACTTGTGCGAACTTGTCCGCCATATCACGGGAGTATGTATACTTAACGAAATCAGTAGTAAAGTGAGCCTTCTTGTTGTAGGCGGTCACTGGACAGCCATCAACTAAGCCTTCCGTGATACTCTCCGCATCGGAATAGTCTTGCATACAGTAGAGTCCAAACTTGTCTTTATCTTTACTGATGTATCTAAAGTTATGCTCTTCACGTTTGAGTATTAAGTTCTTGCCCCAAAGGTTACACAACATCCCTATGATTCCTAAACACATATATACGTTGAGCATTCTATCTTCTACTACCTTTTGACCTGAAACATACGCCAAAACAGTCGCTATAAAAGATACCACTAATCCCATGGATGCTAAACTATCACAGTCGGATTTGCCTTTGAAAATCTTAGCGATACCACTAAATACAGCCTTGACTGATGTTAATATCGTAAGCAATCCCAAGATGGACTGTACTAACAGATATCCACTCGCTGAAACTGTAGCATTTAAAGTATCTGGTAGAGGGAGTTCCAAATCGTTGGCGATGGTTATGTAGAAACTTATGATTGCCATCAACGTAGTGATTACCATCCTAACCATGAGACTGTTCTTCATATCGGCAATGTAGTCGTTGATGTTCTCGGTCTCTTCATAGGAGTTGTAATCCGCTACGGAGTTCTCATGGAATACTGGTTCTTCATCGTCAGCGGTTTTAGGAGGGTTCTCTTCAAAGCCGTCATATTCGCCGTTGGCGACCTGTTTACGATACTCTTCACGACTCTTAGTGAGTTCCTCGTGTGCGATAATCTTACGCTCAAGGTCTTCAAAGAGTATTTCAGTATCAGGGGTTGACTTGATTTCCACATGGAAGTCACCCGAACGTTTACGATTCTTGTACTTCTCACGATACTGCTTAAATCTATCCACGATACTAAAGTCAGGGTCTTGCCAGAAGTGGTCGTAGTGTGGAGGCTCTTCTAATGGTATGTCTATCGCCTCGGATGGGGTATCCTCGTTAAACGGTAAGATTAAGTTTTCATCGTCTAACT
>CAZWRW010000141.1:0-4696 GCA_964636465.1 uncultured Ruminococcus sp.
TTAGTTGACAAAACATCCGAAATAATATATAATATAGACAATAAAATTAGTCAATATGCCGAAGTAAAGGGGAGGTATTTTTAATGGAATTTAGAAGATTTCTTTCAGGATGCGTAGCAACTACGATGGTTGCATTCAGTATGATAAATCCTCAAGTAGTTAGTGCGGAGTATGCTAGAGTTTCAGTGCATGACCCATCCATAGTAAAGCTTGATGATGGTGAATATTACATAATCGGTTCACACCTTAGTGCGGGACGTTCCACCGATTTACAAAACTGGTATACTACTGCCAATTCAAACCTTGGTTCAACGAATACCACGTTTTTCAATGATATCTACACTGACCTTGCCGTGCCTGAATCATGGTCAAATACCACTGATGGCTATGACCTTTCGGGTAATATGTGGGCTCCTGATATCATCTACAATGAAAAGATGGGTAAGTATTGTATGTATCTGAGTATCAACGGTGAGAATTGGAACTCATCCATAGTACTATGCACCGCCGATGATATAGACGGACCTTATACATATCAAGGTACTATAGTATATTCCGGATTTACTAACAACACTACCAACAACGTCAATGATACAGACGTTCCAAAGGTGCTTGGTAACAATCCTGATATAAGCCGTTACTTAACTAACGGTTCTTGGAATGCTCAATACGGCACAAATGCCATAGACCCTTGTGTCTTCTACGATGAAGACGGTAATTTACATATGGTATATGGTTCATGGTTTGGCGGAATCTATATGCTAGATTTGGACGAAAACACAGGTTTGAGAGACTATAACGTAACATATTCCACTACGGCGAACGTTTCGGATGCGTATATGGGTAAAAAAGTTGCAGGAGGTAACTTCTCATCAGGTGAGGGAGCATACGTTGAATATATGAAATCACCAGATAGTAACAAAGGATACTATTATCTATTCGTATCCTATGGATATTTCAACTCAAATGGTGGGTATAACATAAGGGTCTTCCGAACTGAAAGCCTTGACGAACCTTTTGTAGACCAAAATGGCAACAGTGCGATATATTCCACATATACCAACAACATCGGGGGAACGGTTGGCGAACGTCTTATGAGTAACTATCAATGGAGTTGTAACACTAAGCCATACAAGGCACAGGGACACAATTCCGCACTTATGGACGATGATGGTAAACTATACGTAATCTATCACACAAAGTTTGATGATGACTATGGTTTACATGAAGTTCGTGTACATCAACTTATAATGAATGAAGACGGTTGGTTGACTGCTACTCCTTATGAATACTCAGGGGAAACGCTTTCCGAAGTGGGTCACAGTATGGATGCCGTAACTGGTGACTATGAGTTTATATTCCATACGTTGAATCAAAGTTTTGTCAATGAACAGAGTGCCGACGTTGAACAGTCAAAGAGTATCACTTTAAATTCGGATGGTACGGTTTCAGGTGATGTCACTGGTACATGGTCTATGGAAAATGGTTCTCCATATATGTCTATAACGTTTGATGGTGTAACTTACAAGGGTGCATTCATAGTACAATCTGATGAGAGCGAAGAGCAAACCCTCCGAATGACGTTCACAGCGACTGGTAACAACACTTGTGTATGGGGTAGCAAAAAATCTAAATATGATTCAACCATTGATACTGTAAAATTAATCAATGATAGTAGTAAACTTGTTTACAATGACGATTCCGCACAAGGTTATGGAACTTCCGTTAAAGTCGGTGATACTAACTTTTTGAGCGGTATATCTTACAATATCACGAACAAGTTTAGCGGTTTGGCTCTCGATTTGGATTATGGCAACACCTCAACAGGTACGAACATACAGCAATGGTCTGCCAATGGTATGAACGCTCAAGAATGGAAAATCATCACAGAAAATGATGGTTATTGTAGAATCGTTTCCATGGTGGATGAAAGTAAATGTATCGGAGTAGCGGAGAACAGTTCAAGCAATGGCTTAAACATCGAGCTACAAGAATATACTGGTTCGGATACTCAACTTTGGAAACTCATTCAAGATGGTAGTTACTATGGTATAGTTTCCAAGTGTTCGGGTGATAGTGCAGGTTTGGACGTGTTCGACTGGTCTACCGAAGACGGCGGAAACATCGACCAATGGGAATATTGGGGCGGTGACTGTCAACTGTGGAAAATCACGCCAGTATATCCGCAAGTAGATAGTGGTTCATATACCGTCAGGAACGTAAACAGCGGACTTTTCGTTTCGGAAAGCTCTAGTAACGCCATCCAAAGCGATGCCCAAACGCTGACTTTTACACGTTTAGATGATGGTACTTACAACGTTTCAAACGTGGGCGGAAAGTTCCTAACCGTTGAGGGTAACTCTTCCGAAGATGGGGCGAACGTCTCATTTGAAACCTACACGGGCGATAGCTCACAGGCATTTGAACTCGTTGCCAACAAGGATGGCTCATACTCTCTGTTGACCGTTTCGTCCAATGGCGACCGTTGCTTGGATGTCTACGGTATCAGTATGGATGATGGTGCTAATCTTTGTCAGTGGTCATACTGGGGCGGTGATGGTCAAAAGTTCGTAATTGAGCCAGTTTCGACTAGTCAAACTATTCAAGGTGATGTAAATTCGGATGGTGTATGTAACACTCTCGACTTGCTCACCCTGAAAAGATATCTTCTCGGCATGGATGTTTCTGTAACTATAGCGTCGGGTGACCTCTCCAACGATGGCAAGGTGGACATCTCCGATTTGATTTTACTTAAAGAGATAATACTATAATAATAGTGTCAAATTGAATTAACATTATTTTGGGTGGTGATAATATGAACAAACTTGATTTTTTGATAAAGTATCTTCTTGATGAACGAAACGACCTTGGCAATATCGCTATACCGGATAGTACTGAGGATAAGTTCAGGCTTTATAGAAGTCTTGTGAATATACGTCCTGCGTGGCAAACGGATGAAAACTTTTTACATACAGAAGATGAATATCTTACATCTTTGACTGAATGCAAGGGTATCACCGACATTGCGGACTTGCAACCAATAGAAGATGGTATCTATCTTTGGCAGGGTGATATTACTACATTGAAATGTGGTGCTGTAGTCAATGCTGCAAATTCAGGAATGACGGGATGTTGGCAACCTTGTCATAACTGTATCGATAACTGTATACATACCTTTGCAGGAGTTCGTTTGCGATATGAATGTGACCGTATCATGCAGAAACAAGGTCACGCAGAACCCACAGGCAAAGCGAAGATAACTTCGGCATATAATCTGCCGTGTGACTATGTAATACATACCGTTGGACCAATTGTACAAGGCACTCTTACGGATGAACATCGTAAACTTTTACAAAGCTCTTACAAAAGCTGTCTTGATATAGCTGTACAAAATAATATAGATAGTATCGCTTTTTGTTGTATCTCCACGGGGGTGTTCGGATTTCCACAGGATAAGGCGGCAGAGATTGCAGTCCATACAGTTAGGGAGTATCGAAAAATGCACGATATACAGGTCATTTTCAACGTTTTCAAGGAGGACGATTATGAAATATACAACAGATTACTCGGTCAAAATTGACCGTCTAAAAGATGAAATACAGAACGCTGATGCAATCGTGATTGGTGCAGGTGCAGGGTTGTCAACATCGGCAGGATTCACATATTCAGGAGAACGTTTTGAAAAATTCTTCTCCGATTTTGAAAAGAAGTATGGATTTCACGATATGTATTCGGGCGGATTTTATCCATTTGATACATCTGAGGAAATGTGGGCATACTGGTCAAGATTCATTTATTGCAACCGTTACATGGATATCGATAATGGCACTTACAAGAAACTTTTTGACCTGATGAAAGACAAGGATTATTTCGTCATCACGACAAATGTTGACCATCAATTTCAAAAGGCAGGTTTCGACAAAGAACGACTCTTCTACACACAGGGCGATTACGGTTTGTTTCAATGTTCCGAGCCGTGCCACAATGTAACCTATGACAATGAAAAAATCGTGAAAGACATGGTTGAGTTTCAGCAGGATATGAAGATACCTACCCATCTAATACCAAAGTGTCCGAAGTGCGGAAAGCCCATGACTATGAATCTACGAAGTGATAATAAGTTTGTCGAGGACTCTGGTTGGCACAAGGCGGTGGAACGATATGAGGATTTCTTACAAACTCATGAGGGACGGCATATCCTGTTTTTAGAACTCGGCGTGGGTTACAATACACCTGTTATCATTAAGTATCCATTTTGGAAAATGACGGTGCAAAATTCCAAAGCAGTTTATGCCTGTCTAAATTTCGGTGAGGCGTATGCCCCTGATGAAATAGCAAATCAGAGTATCCTTATCAATGGGGATATCCGTGAGGTGCTGTTAGAGCTATAATTTCAACGAAAAGTACCCCTTTGAGGGTACTTTTTCTTTTTATTTCGCCAAATTGCGGAACGTTCCCTACAAATGATTTCTTAAAAAAAAATACGACAAAACGTTTTTCAAAATCCGAAAAACTTCTAATTACCGAAACCAAAATTTTAATTTTTATTTATTTTATTAATTATTTTTCGATTCCTACTGAAATATTCGGTAGGTATCACTTTTTATTCATAAGACCATATGCGTATCTTGATTTGACAAACATAAAGAAATATGCTATACTCGACTAGTCGCTTGGCTAAGTGTAGAATAAAAAA
>CAZWRW010000142.1:0-2399 GCA_964636465.1 uncultured Ruminococcus sp.
AGCTACACAGCTAGGGCGATTCGTCAGGAAGACGAGGCGGACGGTCGTAAGGCTATGAAGACCGCCAATCCTAAGGTGTTCAACGCCGAGGTGCTGAACACTACAGAGCCTCAGGTGGTGTTCTTGGTTGAGGGTGCTATAGATGCCATGAGTATCATAACATTGGGCTTTAAGGCACTAGCCATCGGTTCGACTGGATACGTTAAGAAGTTTTTCCAAAGCTGTACCGTCAACCCAAACACTGTGCTTGTGGTCGCCCTTGACAACGATATCGCAGGTACTAAGGCGACAGACCAAATTATAAAAGGTTGCCTTGACCGAGAAATCGTTGCAATCGTCGCAGATATGGACTTGTATGGCTCATGCAAGGATGCTAACGAGCTGTTACAGATTGGCAGAGAGCTACTGCTCAACAACCTGTCAGCCATGGTCGAAAAGGCTAACGCCATCGACAAAGAAGTATATATAAAGGAGTGTAAGAAAATGGAGGAAGTTAAAAACCTCACAGTGCCACCGCCTATAGACCTAGTAGACAATGACACCATGAGGAAAGAAGACTACCCAGAAATCACGTATGATAACCTCTTGAGTAAGGACGTTATCAACTACTTTGGTAAGCTATCGTCCCAACCAGACGTTAAGGATTACTATGCGTATCTCTTGGAGGAGTCTAGGAAGTACAGAAGGTATTCTGAATGCCAACCTATCTTTGCTTCCTACAAAAGAAAGATGCTTGACTACCTCAAGAACTGGCAAAGAAACCACGAAAACAACGGTTTCGTTGCTAAAGAAGACCTACCTGGGTGGGTTATGGAGGATAACAATGGCAACTATGAAATCGATGAACCTGCATATTGTGAGTACAAGATACTACAAAGGCAACTTCGTAACATCAATGGGGAGTTCCACACAATAAACGGTAAAGTCGATGAACACGGACTACGCCGTGAAATCATGAGCGACGTATCTAAGTATGTTAGGAAGAACGTAGATAGGCTCACATCGAACCTGTTCAACCTACTAAGAACTGCGACCTACTCACCAGTGCCACTACCTGATACTAAACGTATCCATGTACTTAACGGCACACTTAACCTTGAAACTCGTATGTTCTCACCTAATAAGAATTGGTGTCTAAACCGCCTAAATGTGAACTTCAAGAAAGAATACACCGCTCCTGTGAAGTGGTTGAACTTCTTGAAACAGTTGTTCAGGTCTGAGGACGACATCAAAACACTTCAAGAGTACATGGGATATGGCTTAATTCCTACCACAATAGCTCAAAAGATGTTGTTCATAACGGGTAACGGTGGTGAAGGTAAGTCGGTAATCGGTAGCGTTTACAAGCAGATTCTAGGAGCTAATAACTCATATTCAGCACACGTAAACAGACTCCAAGAACGTCCTTGCGAACTTGCGAACTGTGTGAACAAGCTGGTCAACATTGATGATGATACCCAGATTAAATCATTAGAGGATACGGGTACAATCAAGGAGATAATCACAGGAGGTCACCTGACCGTCGAGAGGAAGTACAGAGACCCTCAGGACGTTGTCCTATACTCTAGACTACTATGCTTCAGCAATGGCTCTCTACGTGCCCTGTACGACCACTCAGACGGCTTCTACCGCCGACAACTTGTAATCCGTACGAAACCTAAGGATAAGAACAGAATAGACAATCCAAACCTTGTGAACGAAATCATATCTGAGGAGTTAAGCGATATCTTCATGTGGGCGGTACATGGTCTCTACAGACTGATGGAGAACAACTACCAGTTCACAGTATCCGAGGACTCCAAAAAGCTCATAGAAGACACTAAACGTGAAGACTTTAACTTCATAGACTTCATAGAAAACGAAGACGAGGTTGTCTTCAAGGAGGACTCAAAGACCACAAGTGCGTCGATTTATCATAGTTATGAGAGATGGTGCGAGAACAACGCTTATGAGCCAATCAGTCGAAACCTAGTTCTAGGTTGGCTAAAAGACCACGCTGAGGAGTACAAAATCAAGCCAGATTGCAACGTAATCAATCCTTACAACGGTAAACGTTGCCGTGGTTTCAGTGGTATGGCTATATTGAGAAACTAAGAGAGCATACCCTGTAAAAGTGAGCATCTTGACAAATGAATATAAATATGGTTTAAATTAGGTAATATATAAATTTAGAATACGTCCATGCAGAAAAAACATGATATAAATTTGGAATAAATCCATGCGAAAAAAACATCATGTAAGTTTAGAATAAAACCCATGCGGAAAAAACATGATATAAATTTAGAATGAATCCCATGCATAAAAAACGTGATGTAAATTTGGAATACTTCCATATAGAAAAAACATCATGTAAATTTAGAATAAATCCATGCAGAAAAAACATCATGTAAGTTTGGAAT
>CAZWRW010000142.1:2499-4654 GCA_964636465.1 uncultured Ruminococcus sp.
ATAAATATACTGGTATATAAATTTGGAATAGGTTCATGCTAAAAACGTATGACTCTGTTGAATCATCCTAAAGATACCAACAGGTGAAACGTCACCCTAAAGATAACCATATAGCCAAGTTTTGTAAAAAAATTCAGCCCGAAAGCTCTGGGGGATAGTGTACCCTCTTGACGGTAATTTTGCACAGATTTGGAACTTTTTTTCACAGCTCAAAAGCCTTGGGGATTGCTATACCCATTTTTAAGTAGCAAACTCTGGATAGAACTTCACGTGACACCTAACTCACCCCAAAGGGGTAAACTTCCGTTACATATACGAATACGCACATATTCATCAGGAAACCACGCAAGTGTGAGGTTGGAACGGTTACACTTCATTTTTGATATACAATTCTTGTTATACCGAAAAAGCTTTTTTAAATCTATCTAAAGATTTTTTAAATTTATAAAAGTTTAAGAAAATTAGATGTGTACATGAGTAACCCCCTATACCTATGTGGTTTACCTCTCATTTGGGGGCGTGTTTTGGGTGAGTATAGAGGTGTAGCTATCGTGTAGGTACAAAGTACCACAAAAATAGGGTTGACCAATGCCAACCCCTCTATTCACAGCTTATATGGTTTTTAATAGAAAACTCTTACAAATCTAAAGAGTTCACGATACCGTCACCATTGAAATCCAAACCGAAGTGGTCTTCAGTAAGTCCCAAGATATACCTTTTTATCCGTATTATATCAATGGTGGTAAGTTTGGATGAACTCGTCGTGACGGTTTCCTCATTTTCGGAAATATCCACAAAGTTGAAACCATTTTTGATAGCGTAATCTTTTGCCATACTATTAGCATATCCACGGATGGTAAATCCCTCTATAGGAGTAGGTTGCTCATCACTAGAGTAGTCTTGGGTATATCCAAAAGCGTAACTGTTGATACATTGTTGTACGTAAGGTATGGTAACCTCCTTTAAAGAGGTACAGTTCATGAAAGCGTAATCTTCGATAATTTGCACACCATCGGAAAGATTTAGATGTTCAATCTCACTAGCGAACTTTGCCCAAGGATACCAATAGTCACTGCCAGGGTATCCGTTATCGTATGGAGTCACACGATAATTACCGTCACTAGTTTCCCCAGTGATGGTTAAGGTTTTAGTGGCACTGTCGAAAGAGTAGCTAATAGCGTTTTGATGTTCTTCATCGCCATAGGAACCGTTATAGTAGTAAGATTCGTCTCTGCTATCCTCGATAGCCACGAAGTTATAATCGTATTTCTTAGCATACAGTTCTGCGAACGTATTCTCCACACCGTAGATAGTAAAGTCATCCATGTAATATGTATGGTTAGTTTCTTCATCGTAACATTCACCAAAACAGGAGCCTCCCTCATATGAGATGATACGCATCAAACTAGGTGGCAATGTGATACTTTTCAAATTAGGACAATCTGTAAAGTTTTCCACCTCTATAGTATTTAAGCTATCGGGCAAGATAACATTTTCTAGAATGGGCAAGTTAAAAAAAGTATTACAGTCAATAGATACTATACCATCCTTAATTATCACCTCTTTGATACGGTCACAGTAAGGTTCCCATCCGTATTCATCGTTGTAATAGTTTGAGATTTCACCAGTACCCATAATGCTTAATATACCTGTGGACTCCTCAAAATGGAACGTCGCATTTTCTCCACAAGCACCATCCAGTTGATACTGTTCATCTATGGTGGTATTTTCAGCGTAGTAAATCGCCGTACTAGGAACTATATTACAACTTATTATCATCGCTGACAGACAAGCCAAAATCTTCTTAAAGTTCATATGTACCTGAACCTCCTCTAAATATTTCCTCTTTATTGTAGCATAATTCGGCAATGGTGTCAATGTGCAGTGGAATTTCACAGAAAAAATATTCATTTTCACTAATAAGTGATTTTTGTGTCTATGTGGAAATTCCTTGCCCAGTTGCTTGACTTTACATACCAGCAATGCTATAATATTAATAAATATAAGATTTTAACAATTTGAAACGCTTTTTTAGTGGAAAAGAGATGTTTGTATGGATAAAACTATTTTTAACAGATGTATTGCCATGTTTATGGCGTTGGTCTTCACGTTGAACATCATAGTTTTTGACAGCACTTTAGACATAATTGCAGAA
>CAZWRW010000143.1:0-4652 GCA_964636465.1 uncultured Ruminococcus sp.
CAATCACACTGCGTGTGATTCTAAGGAACGGTCACAGCCCGTTCCCTACAAAAAATACATATCTGTGAGAATTAAAAAAAACGGAACGACATTCAAATCGTTCCGCATAAAAATTATTAATGATTAATTTCTCTGTTTTTTACCAGTGAACATTATCTCTTGTGAATCGTCACTGATTAACAACCTACCCGATTTAGTAAGCTCCAATACGGCGAGAAACAGTGCCACCCTTTCGGAACGGTCTGTGATACCATCAAATAGTGTGGAAATCTTGGCGTTGCCGTATTTGTACATAGTTCTAAGCACTGATACGACCTTAACTTCTATGGGGTAGACTTTTCTGTTTACTATGCCTTTGAACCTATCCTCAGTTACCACCGGTTTGAGACGTTTTAAGCGTTTGAGACCCATATTCATATAGGCATCCAGTAAAACTTTTGATGAGTGTACTATGTTGTATGAGGTATCCAAATTTACGTTAGACGTACGCCTATGATAGAATATCACATCACCGCAGTAGGATTCCGTGAGAAGTTTTGATGCCTCCTTACAGAGTGAGTACTCTATCAACGTACCTTCGAGTTCTTTCTTTTCCTGTTCCGCCTCCTGAGAGTTCGGCAACAATGACAACGTTTTGATATATATCAACCTTGAAGCCATCTCTAGAAACTCACCAGCTAATTCTAAGTCATGGGATTGGCAATCATCAAGGTAAGCGATGTACTGTTCAAGCAGTTTAGAAATCTCTATGTCGTAGATGTTCAACTTGTGCTTACTGATTAGGTTTAACATCAAATCCAGAGGTCCCTCGAAGACTTCTAATTTAAACGATAACTTATCCATAAACCCTACCCACGAAGAACGTTAGTAAATCTAAAACTTGAAGTACACCTGAACGCATTGCAGATAGAGGGGCATCTAAAAGGGAGGTGTTCATAACTACTATTAGCACTATGAAGATAATCTGTTCATAACGCATGATTTTAAAGTAAGTTTCCTCATTCAAGAATATGTTAAAGATTCTAGAGCCATCCAAAGGGGGGATAGGTAGCAAGTTAAACACAGCCAATCCAACGTTGAGGACTGCCATATACATGAACATATAGCATAGTTTGTACATAAAGTCAGTGTATGGTGCATGGAACCATATCAACTTATAGATAATCATAGCGACGTAAGCCATCAATAGGTTAGATACAGGTCCTGCAAGGGCGGTCAACGCCATCCCGACTTTACGATTTTTGAAGTTATTAGGGTTTATAGGTACAGGTTTAGCCCAACCGAATCCGACGGTCAACATAAGTATAGTACCCCATAAATCCAAGTGGGCAAAAGGGTTGATAGTTAGCCTCCCACTATACTTAGCCGTATTGTCACCGAGTTTGTAAGCCATATATCCATGGGCGAACTCATGTATTGGGAATGCGGTGAACAGTACCAGTATTTTCATTAGGTATTCCATGATAGTCTGTGAAGACATAGATAAACGCTTCCTTTCTAAAATTCTACTTTAATACTAACGCCAATTCAAGATAGTTCTATAAGGTTTGAAAACATCATATCGAATTGGTGTTATATATCATACTATTGTACTCCAAATTTAGAAAAAATGCAAGGGATTTTTTTGCCGTATCTCAGTAGAAGTTAGCTTGATTTTTTTAACCTTTTGTGATAAACTATAGCTAGTATTTCGCATAGAGGAGATGTTATTTTGAGTATTTATATAGTAGGAATCGGATGTGGAAGTCGTCAAGGGATGACACTAGAGGCGGTGGACGCTTTAGAAAATTGTAACATTGTAGTGGGATATACCACATACATAGAGTTGGTTAAACCATACTTTCCGGATAAGGAGTACCTATCTACAGGTATGAAACGTGAAGTTGACCGTTGTAGGTTAGCCATCGAGAGGGCAACCCAAGGGGATAACGTCGCATTAGTGTGTAGTGGTGATAGTGGTATCTATGGCATGGCTAGTTTGGTGTATCAACTGTTGGATGAGTATCCACCAGTAGAAGTGGTAGTAATCTCAGGGGTAACGAGTGCAGTATCAGGGGGGGCATTGATGGGTTCACCGCTCACGAATGACTTCGCAGTGGTCAGTCTAAGCGACCTCTTAACCCCTAAGGAGGTAATCGCAAAACGTCTAGAGGGTGCTACCATAGGGGATTTTGTCATATGTTTGTACAATCCAAGCAGTGTCAAGCGTTCAGATTATTTGCAATGGGCTTGTGATATCGTGTTGAAGTATAGAGAGCCATCCACAGTGTGTGGATATGCACAGAATATCGGTAGGCAGGGCGAGAGTTATAGAATCCTAACGTTAGGTGAGCTTAGGGAATCTAACGTAGATATGTTCACCACGGTGTACATAGGCAACTCACAGACCAAGGTGATTCACGGCAAGATGGTCACCCCAAGAGGTTATGTGATTAATTCATAATCGTTTCGTATAATTTCATGTTGTCGCATGGCGGAATGAAAATTAAATTATCGAATTGCTGTTAAATTAAATTTAAAATAAAAAAAGGATGTGAAACTTTTGAAAGTCTTGCTGTTTGCTGGAACTTCCGAGGGGAGAGAACTCGCCAACTACCTAAACGGTAGAGGTTTTAAATTTTCGGTGTGCGTGGCTACAGAGTACGCCAAAGAGTATCTATCCGAGGGGGTTGAGGTGTTCATAGGGCGTAAGGACTACGCCGAAATTTTAGAGTTAATCTCCAGTGGGGGATACACTCTCGTAGTGGATGCCACCCATCCATATGCCGATGTGGTTACACATAATGTTCAATCTGCGTGTGAAGCTCTATCCGTGGAGTACATACGCACTATTAGAGCTACTCAACCATTAGATGACCACTGTATCAGTGTAGGGAGTATTCAACAGGCGGTGGAGTACTTAAAATCCACGGAGGGCAACGTGCTACTAACTACTGGAGTTAAAAATTTAAAAGACTTCACGGAGTTGCCAAACTATCAAAGTAGAATATTTGCAAGGGTACTCAATAGACCTCAATCCATAGAGGAGTGTAGAAACTTAGGTTACACACAGACCATCCTAACCGATGGTGCAAGTACCTTAGATGACAACCTATCACACATTGCATTAAGTGGAGCTAAGTATCTAGTGACTAAGGAGAGCGGTGCTGTAGGTGGATTCTCTGAGAAGTTGGAGGCTTGTAAACTTTCTGATGTAGTGCCTATAGTGGTCACACGTCCAAAGGATGTTAAAGGTCTAACCTATGACGAAACCATCCAACGGCTAGAAACTATTTTTAATACAAAACAGATTCAAGTGGTAGGCATAGGCATGGGAAACTTACAAGAACTTTCCCCCATAGAAGTCAAAGCCATCCGTGATAGTGAGGCTGTAGTGGGGGCTAATCGTATGGTTGAGAGTGTCTCAAGCTTGATTGAGGGTAAGGCTGTACGTATCGCATATGACCCCGTAGAGGTCGCACAATTCGTGGATAGCACCCCCTACAGAAGTTACTGTATACTCATGTCCGGAGATACTGGATTCTTTAGCGGTACTGAGAAACTACTTCCAAAGTTAAAAAGTCACAATGTGGTGGTACACAGTGGAACTTCATGTGTGAGTTATCTAAGTGCTAAGATAGGCAAACCGTGGAACGGAAGTAAAATCATAAGTGTACATGGACGTACTTGTAACTACGTCTCTGCGGTGGATAGGAACGTTAGAACATATCTGCTCACAGGGGGAGAAGTCGGGGAAGTTTGTAGAACTCTTGAAATCTACAACCTAAACAACGTCGATATTGTAGTAGGTGAGAACCTCTCACGAAACGACGAAAAGTTACACTTCGGAAAACCTAAAGATTTCATAAACCGTGAGTTTTCCACATTGAGTGTCATGTACATTGAAAATCCTAACGCTAAAGACGTTACTAACGTAGGTATCCCTGATAGTGAATTTTTAAGGGGTAGTGTTCCTATGACAAAATCGGAAGTTAGGGCAGTGAGTGTATCCAAGTGTAGGTTAGCTCACGATTCAACCTGTTGGGATATCGGAGCAGGTACTGGTTCAGTGAGTGTAGAACTTGCATTGTTATCACCTGATGGCATGGTCTACGCTGTTGAAAAGAATCCAGAGGGTGTAGGACTCATTCAAGAGAACGCCAAACGGTTTAGGACTTCAAACGTCATCACCATAGAGGGTAACGCTGAGAACGTCGTAGAAACCTTACCACCTCCTGATGTAGTATTCATTGGGGGCAGTGGCGGAAAACTTTCAAGAATCTTAAGTGTAGCATTGGAGAAGAATCCAAACGCTAGGATAATTGTGAACTGTATCACATTAGAAACTTTAACCCTTGCCGTAGATTTCGCAGATTCTCACGCTCTTCAATGTGAGGTTACACAAGTTTCTGTTACACGTACACAGAAGGTATCACGTTACCATATGTTCAAGGCGGAAAATCCTGTGTATATCGTGGTGGTTAATTGAATATAATATATAAAAGAAATCGGAACGTCCTTGGGCGTTCCGTTAAATATTTTTTTAAACCATTACAGAATGTTTGGACAGGGGAGGAGGGGGAATAATTCTTACTCTATTCTCTAACTCTTATCTCTTTCTCTATACTCTAATCTCTTAACTCTATTCTCTATACTCTATACTCTGTCGTGAC
>CAZWRW010000144.1:0-4536 GCA_964636465.1 uncultured Ruminococcus sp.
CCCACCTACGCTTCGCTTAGAGGTGGGGGTGTTCTTGCTAGCTTTTAGATAAAATTTATTTATCATCATATTAACATTATCGCATATTTTCGAGGAATATTCAAGAGTTTCAATTGACATTAACCCCAATGTGTGATATAATTCTATGTGTAAAAATCTTTTAGAAAGAGGTATTTTTTATGAAAGCTGTAATCACAGTAGTAGGTAAAGATAAATGTGGCATTTTGAGCAACGTTAGCACCGCTTGTAGCGAGGAAAAGGCTAACATCATAGAGGTTACACAGTCCGTTTTGGAGGATATGTTCTGCATGATTATGTTGGTAGACATCTCCTCTTCTGAGTTTGATAAACTCTCCGCTAAGCTAAAGGACGTTGAGGAAAAACAAAACCTAAAAATCCACGTAATGCACGAGGATATCTTCAACTCTATGCACAGAATATAAGGCGGTGGCACGATGATTAACACTAATGATATCTTAGAAACCATCACCATGATACAGGACGAATGTCTTGACATCCGTACCATTACCATGGGAATCTCACTGCTAGACTGTTGCGATAGCGATATAGATAAGGCTTGTGAAAAGGTATACAATAAAATCACTACCAAGGCTAAGGACTTAGTTTCCGTGGGTCAACAGATAGAAAAGATGTATGGTATACCTATCATCAACAAGAGAATTTCCGTAACACCTATAGCTATGGTTAGTGCTTGTTGTACTGAAAAGAATCCTGTTAAGTTTGCATTGACACTCCAAAAGTGTGCTGAAGTCTGTGGAGTAAACTTCATAGGTGGATACTCTGCACTAGTACATAAGGGTTTCTCCGCTGGTGATTTGGAGCTTATCAACTCCATCCCTGAGGCTCTCGCTAAGACTAGTAACCTATGTTCATCAGTAAATGTAGGCTCTAGCCGTTCCGGTATCAACATGGATGCCGTAAAGCTCATGGGTGAAGTGGTCAAGAAATCCGCTGAACTTACCAAGGATGACAACTGCATGGGACCTGCTAAACTAGTAGTATTCTGTAACGCTCCAGAGGATAACCCATTTATGGCGGGTGCATTCCATGGCGTAGGCGAACCAGATTGTGTAATCAATGTAGGAGTTTCAGGTCCAGGTGTAGTGCGTTCTGCTTTGACTAAGTATCCTAACGC
Organism: uncultured Ruminococcus sp.; assembly: GCA_964636465.1. Classification (GTDB taxonomy): domain Bacteria; phylum Bacillota; class Clostridia; order Oscillospirales; family Ruminococcaceae; genus UBA5884. The sequence continues at coordinate 1,157 of CAZWRW010000144.1, forward strand.
AAGTATCGATGAGATAGCAGACGTAATCAAGAAGACTGCTTTCAAAATCACACGTATGGGACAGTTGGTAGGCTCTAAGGCTTCCGAGATGTTGGGCGTACCTTTCGGTATAGTGGACTTATCACTAGCACCTACACCAGCTGTAGGCGACAGTGTGGCTCATATCCTAGAGGAGATAGGTCTAGAACAGTGTGGTACTCACGGAACTACTGCTACTTTGGCTCTTCTAAACGATGCTGTTAAAAAGGGCGGAGTTATGGCATCTTCACACGTTGGAGGACTTTCCGGTGCGTTCATACCAGTTTCCGAAGATGCCGGTATGATTCAAGCTACTATAGATGGTACTCTAAAGATTGAAAAGCTTGAGGCTATGACCGCAGTATGTTCTGTAGGTCTTGATATGATAGTCGTTCCAGGAGATATCCCAGCGGAGACTATTTCAGCAATCATCGCTGACGAGGCTTGTATAGGTATGGTAAACAACAAGACTACTGCCGTTAGGTTAATCCCAGCGATAGGCAAAAAAATCGGGGACACTCTCGAATTTGGTGGCTTGTTGGGTAGTGGTCCAGTCATGGATATTAACTATAAATCTGCATCAAAGTTTATCAACCGTGGCGGTAGAATCCCTGCACCTATGCACTCTATCAAGAACTAATTTAACGCCAGTTCGATAATTTTAAGAATGGTTAAAATATTGTGGAACGCCGTGTGCGTTCCGCAATTATAGATATACAGAACGTTTTTACGATGACATCCAAACATAAGGGAGGTTTACTAAAATTTATCATGGATAGATACATTAACAGAATTAAGAACACTCTATCTTATACCATGGCAGTGCCTAAAGACCAAGATAGCTTAAAAGATATGGACGCTATCGCTAAAGGGTTGGAGGAAAATTGCCCTAAGTATGGCTTAGAGTTCGTGGAACTCACTAGAAACGAAACGCTAGACTGTAGAATGGCTATAGTTAAGTATCTCGGAAGAGAGTTCAAGGCGAACTTCTTTAAAGAACCAGTTAGCAAGGAAAATCTTCAAATTTTCCACGCATACCACAAACTAAACTACACTGAACTTGAACTTCTAGAAAGAGAGTACGTCGATGGCGTTACTGTAGCTATGGACTTCTCACAGACCAACTTCCATCCTGTAGTGGGATTGCACTTGCAAATAAAGGTCATGAGTTGCTTAGTTCAAGATATAGGTGTATGTGTAGATTTCAACACAGAGAGGTTGCTGTCAGGAGTGTGGTGCGAACTACAAGCACGTACTAATACGCCACCATCTTTGAAGTACCTTTATACAGTACAGGCAGTCGGCTCGGATACTAACGACAACAAGGTTTGGCTACACACTCACGGTTTGAATCGTTGCGGTTTCATTGAGTACGAAATCATGGATACTGATATAGAATCTTGTAACGACCACGCTATGCTCTTGAGCAACTTCTGCGATTGGGTGATTTCTAATCCTAAACCTATTGAAGAGTATCAACCTATAGTCATTGGCAGAGATTCCGATGGTAACGACGTTGTCCTAACTTGGATGAACTGGGCTACTGCTAATAAAAAGTATGATAAGATGTTAATCGGTGGGGCAAACTATCGTGACGTCGCCCACAGCAGATGGATTGGTACTATCTATAAACTAGAGAATGCTCAAAGTACTGAACTTTTACCTATCTCATCATTGGATATTGACAAGTACAGAACCTCTATGATGATACTTCCTGAACAAGAAAACGTTAGAATCTCAACGTTAGCTAAGGAAAGGTTGAACTTCTTGAGAAACTGGTCAGCATTGTCTAGTGCAAAGGCAAAGGTCAAGATAGCATTGGAAATTCCTAAAGAGCTACAGGAAAAGGTCGGTTGTAAGTTTGAACACATTTGGGCTACGCTCCACAAACTCGATAAGACTGAACTATACTGTGAAATCTTAGACTATCCAAGATGTTTAAAGGATATCCATCAAGGTGACAAGGTTAAAATATCTTTAAATAACCTTAGCGATTGGTATCTAGAAGTAGATAATATGCAAATCACCCCTGATACGGTATATCAACTAGTGGAGTAAGACGGCTATGGTAGAATTACATGACATAAAACTAGGACTAGAGAGCATCTCGTGTTTGTGTGAACTTTTAGGTAATCCACAGGATAAGTTTAAAACTATACACATCACAGGAACGAACGGTAAAGGTTCTGTGGGGGCATTCTTGGAAAGTATTCTCATAGAGGCAGGTTATAAAGTAGGTAGGTTCGCTTCACCAGCGGTTGAAACTATATATGAAACCATATCAGTAAACGGAGTGAATATCACACCGGAAGATTACGCATACCATAAGGATAAGATAGAAAAGTTATCCGAACAGGTGTTATCAAAAGGGGTTAGACTTCCATCACCTTTTGAAGTTGAAACCGCTATAGCTTTTGACTACCTATCCACTAGGTGTGATATCGCATTGATAGAAGTCGGCATGGGTGGACGTTTGGATGCTACCAACGTCATCAACAACAAGATTCTCCATGTGATTACTAGCATAAGTCTAGACCACACGCAGTTCTTAGGAGACACCGTCGAAAAGATAACTTTAGAAAAGTGTGGAATCATCAAGTATGACGTTCCGACTGTGACTGTCTTACAGAACTTAAAAGCTTTAGGGGTCATCGCTGACGTTTGCCGTGAACAGAACTCAAGGCTATGGGTGGCTAGTACCATGGAAATCCGAAACGTTGAAGTACTCCCCGACTACTCTATGCTATTTGACTATTACCATTATCACAATACGTTCCACATCAAAATGCTTGGAACTTTTCAACTAGACAATGCTATTTTAGCTATTCAAGCCAGTGAGGTTTTAGGCATACCATGTGAGTATATCCGTAAGGGACTTAACAAAGCCGTTTGGAAGTATCGTTTTGAAGTGGTATCTACTAAACCGTTGTTAATCTTGGATGGTTGTCACAATGTGGGGGCATCCGTAAGGATTAAGGATACCATGGGCAAGTATTTCAGATATAAACCTAAATGCTACATCATGGGAATGTTCAAGGATAAGGACTATAAAACCATGGTTAAAAATCTGTGCCAATACCAAAGTATCGATAGGGTTTACACGGTATCTACTGGTGGCGATAGGTCACTCAGTGCCGAAGAACTCGCTGTAGAGGTTCGCAAGTACTTACCTGCGGAAAGAGTCAAACCATGCTCAACTATGAAACAGTTGGTTAGATTCAGTTTGAGTAAGGCTAATAGAAACCATCTAACTTTGGCTTTAGGTTCGTTGTCCTTTTTAAGTGAGTTTAAGAAACTTGCTCAAATGAAGTTCGCAGAAGACGAAGAAAAAGAGAAAGAAAAGAAAAACAGATTGAACAATA
>CAZWRW010000145.1:0-4517 GCA_964636465.1 uncultured Ruminococcus sp.
TGCCAGTTACACCTAACACTATTACTTTCCCTTTTAACATTTTTAATCTTAATCTCCTTAATTCTACGCCAAATTATATTGGCGTTATTATGCCATTGTGCGGTTAATTTTGCACGATTATCCAACCGTCATCAGTGGTTAGTTGGTCGTCACCCCTTGGATTTTCAAGGTTTTCTGGACTTTTTACGTTGTTTACCACTCCTATAAAGATAGGTAGGTTAGTTTCAGTATCCACGATGGCGTATGCAAATGGTCTATCAAGGATTACGTTGAAGTGGTCTCTAGTATCCACGGCGGTAGCTCCAACCATGATGGTACTTACTGCGGCTGCTTTAGTGCCGTATCTATCCAACTGGATAAACGCCTTTTGGAATACACTAGTTAGTTGAACGTCTGTGTTGAGCATATTGTCAAACTCCGCACTGCTGGTAAAAGCTCGATTTATACCCATGTTCTGCAATGTCGATATTAGACTATAATCGCCTGTGCTTGTGAACTCCGGTATGCCTACAGATAACACCATGTTACTAGTCCTTTGATTACTATATAGCTTTGTGAACTTATCCCCAGTAAGATTGTTTACGTAATCTTCTACGGATATGCCCTCATTTGGAAGTATACCCATAAATGCATACCTGTTGCCATCGTAGTACTTTAAGAAACCTGTAGCATCGTCATCGCTTAGATATACGTACTCAGTGGAGTATAACATGGTGACTTTCTGCTCTTCGCCTTGAGAGTTTGTAAAAGTCCTATTCTCACTGATGGAGTAGTCTTCATAGTCTTCTGCCCATCTGCCCTCGAAACTTATTGCATTTATCAGACACATCAAATCTTGACTTGGTACATCTTCTAAGATACTTGGTATCATGCCGTTAGTGTGTTCTTTTACCCAAGCGTTTACATCTTTGACTAGTATGCCATCAAAAGGTTGTACGTGTACCTCAGCGTTGAAATATTCTTCGCTGTAGTCTTTGAAATCTTCGTTAAGTTGTATGCCGTCCTCTTCTCTAACCCATATGGAGTTTGCTACGTTACAGATTTCCTCATCGTTACCGTTGACTAGATATGCCATGCTGTTGTTGAACTCCTCCATGGATACATCTTTAAAGAGTGCATTCTTAATCTCCTGTAGGGTAATGCCACTTGCTCCGTTGACGGTCATGCCTAACAACAAGTACAATGATTCAGGTGATACGATAGTATTCTCATCTTCTTGAACCTGTTGCTTGAACATATCTATTGAAAAGTCCATGATATCTTTTCTCATGTTAGTGCTTAGTCCATCTATGGCGGTTACCTTAGTCATGGTAGGGGTATCTGTGAGGGTTTCGTCTACGTTTAGGATGTCTTTCTTTAGAGTTAGTAAGTCTATATAGTCTATGGTGTCATCGTGGTTGTAGTCGTAGTCAGAGATGTATTCTGTCAAGTCGTCAGTTGATGCTAGAAGTTCTTTTAACTGCAACACATCCATGATGGTGTAAGTATTAGAATCTTCAGTAGGTATAGGCTCAGCGTTAGCAGAAACGTTCACTACACCTACTGATGTCAACATACCTAGTGCTAGAAGTGTTGCGATTCTTTTTCGTAATGTCTGTTTTAACATAGTTTTGATATCCTTTCGCCTGAATTTAACTCCAATTCGATGTAATCCCATGCTGTAGCATGGCGGAACGGTTGAAACCCGTTTCCTATTTAAGCATATCTACTAGAGAACCATGCTTTTCATACCTAGTTACACGCTCGATTGAGTTGTCCTCTTTTACGAATACCACCTTTGGCGGATTCTCTTTAGCCTCTTGTGGAGTTACGTTTGCGTACGCCATTATGATGACCTTATCGCCTACTGAACACTGCCTTGCCGCTGCACCGTTTAAACATACCATCCCTGAACCACGTTCACCTGCGATGGTGTAAGTCTCGAAACGGTTGCCGTTGTCTACGTCCACGATTTGAACCTTTTCATACTCTAAGATTCCAGACTGTTCAAGAAGTTCCACATCTACTGTGATACTCCCTACGTAGTTTAACTCAGCTTGTGTTACTGTCGCTCTATGGATTTTACCATGCAACATAGTAATATACATCTATAAAAAACTCCAATCTATATATTTTCAAAATCAGGAACGCTCAAATGGGAGCGTTCCATATATATTAAACTTACGCCATTTCGATAAATTCAACTATTGAATTGACGTTACACCTCTTCAACGATAAAGTTGTCTATTAATCTAGTCTTGCCGATGTATACGGCGATAGCACATAGGATTGGTCTATCTATGGTTTGAACTTGTTGCATAGTCTTTAAGTCTACGATTTTAACGTAGTCTATCTTGGCTAGTGGCTCACTGGATATTAATTCAACCATAGAGGTGACTATTTTTTGAGCATCTCTTTCGCCATTTTGAACCATGCTTTCGCCTAGTTTGATGGATTTACTCAACACTAGTGCTGATTGTCTCTCTTCTGCACTGAGATATGTATTCCTTGAACTCTTTGCTAAACCGTCACTCTCACGGATGATTGGACAACCATGCACAGTTAGTGGCATATTTAAGTCGTGTACCATCTGCTTGATGATGGCTAACTGTTGAGCATCCTTTTGACCAAAGTAGGCGTTATCAGGTTGCACGATGTTGAACAACTTAGTGACTACAGTACACACACCCTTGAAATGTACAGGTCTTGAGAGTCCACAAAGTTCTTGAGTGAGAATATCCATGTTTACGTATGTACAGAATGTATTATCATACATTTCACTAGGTTCAGGGTTGAATATTAAGTCTGCATGGTGTTCTTCACAGAGTTTGCTGTCGTGATTTAGGTCTCTTGGATAGCTGTCTAAATCCTCATTAGCACCGAACTGCATAGGGTTCACGAAGATACTTACTACAGTCCTATCGTTGCCCTTAACTGATGCATCTATCAAACTTGCGTGTCCCTCGTGAAGATATCCCATAGTAGGCACAAAACCTACTGTCAATCCCTCACTCTTCCAAGATTTTACTACCTCTTTAACCTCTTCTATGGTTTTAACTACCTTCATAATATAAAAATCTCCTCTTTATTTTATTATACATAATGCGGAACGGTCGAATCCCGTTCCCTACATGATATTTTCAAAAGCCTTACACAAATCAGAGAGCCACTGGGGAAAGTCTTGTGGCTGAACCTGTGGAATTATCTCTTGATTTTTGTAAGTGGCTACTTGATTAAATCCGTTGTTGTTATCAAAGAAGTACACTTCATTGCAGTACGGCAAGACTTTTAAAAGGTCTTGAAACCGTTTGGAGTATCTGTTATGTACGTCATCACTTGGAATATCATGACCGCCATGTCGTACCCTGTTTTGGATTCTATACAAGCTCTCTTCACAAGAGTTTAATCCGATGTAGTACAGTCTAACAGTGTAGTCATTTTCTATGGCTCTCTTTATGGTTTTGAGTGTCTTACTTCCAGATAGCGTAGTCTCTTGTGTGAAACTTATGCCTTTGTCTAAAAAGTTATCTATCATTGTGATGGCTTGTCTACCAGCTAATAGGTTATTGTGTCCACACTTTACCGCTAACTTATCAACGTCTATGATGTAGCCTAAGTCATTCCTTTGAGATTTTAACACCCCTATGAAACTTGACTTTCCTACACCGTTTACCCCTCCAACGATGGTATATACCTTACTCACGAAGTTTTCTCCTTTCTTAATAGTATTTTCAAACGTTAATACAACTTCTCGATGATATCGTCATCTATTTTGTAGCAGTGTTCAGCAGATGGAAAACTGCCCTCTTTAACCTCTTTGGAATATTCAGCAAATGCAGATTTCATCACGTCCCCGACGTTTGCAAACTGCTTGACAAACTTAGGTACATAATCTGAAAACATTCCTAGCATATCTTGATATACTAACACTTGACCATCACAACCAGCACCAGCACCTATGCCTATGGTTGGTATCTCTAACTTCTTGGTGATGACTTCCGCTAACTTGGATGGTATACCCTCTAATACTACCGCAAAAGCTCCTGCCTCTTGAACCCTTAGAGCATCGTCTACTATCTGTTGAGCCTTTTCTTGAGTCTTACCTTGAACTTTAAAACCTCCAAATGCATTTATGGATTGCGGTGTCAAACCTAGATGTGCTACTACTGGTATTGAACAGTTCACAATAGCTCTAATCTGTTCGCAGACTGTAGCACCGCCCTCTAACTTTACCGCCTGTGCGTGTCCCTCTTTGATTAAACGTCCTGCATTTACTACGGCATCATATACTGAGGTTTGATAACTCATGAATGGCATATCTGCAACGATAAGTGCATTCTTTGCCCCCCTTGATACCGCCTTAGTATGGTGTATCATATCTTCCATGGTTACTGATAATGTATCATCATAGCCTAGTATCGTGTTACCTAGACTATCCCCAATGAGTATAGAGTTGATACCACTTTCATCTATAAGTTTAGCAGTGGAGTAATCATATGCAGTTAGCATAGTAATCTTATCGCCACTGAGTTTTTGCT
>CAZWRW010000146.1:0-4506 GCA_964636465.1 uncultured Ruminococcus sp.
CACAGGTTAAGGAGTATCTAAGGGGTGAGAACATCCCAGTTCGTACTAGATAACGCTAATTCGATAATACAATTTTAAGGAGGTGAAAATTTAAGATGGTAACTAATCTAACCGTGGACGACTTCTTTAAAAAAGGGGAGTTAATCCCTGCAATAGTTCAAGATGTCAACACTAAGCAAATTCTAATGTTGGCTTATATGAACAAGGAAAGTTTTCAAAAGACTTTAGAAACCGGTTACACTTGGTTTTGGAGTAGGTCACGTCAAGAGCTTTGGAACAAGGGAGCTACTTCAGGACATTTACAAAAGGTAGTATCCATATACGGCGACTGCGACAACGACACCCTATTGGTGAACGTCATTCAAACTGGAGTGGCTTGTCATACTGGAAACTATACCTGTTTCTTTAATAAGCTATCCCTAGAGGATGGTAAGTTTACAGTAAAATCCGAATTTAGAAAAAAAATAGTTTAAAAGGAGATTTTTTGTCATGAGCAATGCTTTAAACAATCTATACGATGTGGTAGTATCTAGAAAAGAACTCTACCAAAACAGCGGACTATCCGCAGAAGAGGCTAAGAAGAACTCTTACACTTGTTACTTGTTCTCACAGGGCGAAAACAAGATTCTAAAGAAGTGTGGCGAGGAATGCACTGAGATGGTTATCGCATCTAAGAACGACGACAAGGTGGAACTAAAGAACGAAATCGCTGACTTGATGTATCATATCATGGTGCTATGCGTTGAAAAAGGTCTACCATGGTCTGAGGTCGAGGAAGTCCTAGAGGAACGTGCTAAGAAGATTGGCAATCTAAAAGTCTTCCACCAAACTGATAAAAATTCATAGTTCAAAATTTACCCACGGAACGATATATAAATCGTTCCGTTTTTTGATATATATATACTTAAATTTATTTGAATATAAATATATCAAGGGGGTGATAGTTTGAACTTCGCAATATACTGTAGGAAATCAAAATACACGGGTAAAGGCGAGAGTATCGAGACACAGGAACAGTATTGCAAAAAGTACATAGACTTCTATTTTCCTGATGTCCAACACCACATTGAAACCTACTCCGATGTTGGCTATTCAGGTAAAACTCTAGATAGACCATCGTTCAAAAACTTACTGGACGACTGCCAAAACCACACCATAGACTTTGTAATCGTATACCGTCTAGATAGGGTATCTCGTAACGTTTCGGACTTTGCTAACCTATATCAAACCTTAACGGATTTGGGAATAGGTTTCATATCTGCTACAGAAAAGTATGACACTTCAACGTCAGGTGGGAGAGCTATGCTGTTTATGGCTTGTGTGTTCGCACAACTCGAACGTGAAACGGTATCGGAACGTGTGAGGGATAGTATGTACTCATTAGCTCAAAGCGGTAGATGGTTAGGCGGAAACCTCCCTACAGGATACACTTCTGTGGAAAGTACTCAAAACGGTAAGATTCATTACAAGTTACATCCCACGGATGATATCAAACTAGTGGAGTTAATATATAAGAAGTATCTTGAAAGTTTAAGCCTAAGCACTCTAGAGAGTCACCTCTATGCGTGTGGGATAACTTCGCCAAACAGTAAACGTTATACAAAATCCAGTTTGAGAGGTATCCTTGAAAATCCTACATACTGCCAATCGGATAGTGTATCCTATGAGTACCTAAAGTCTTTAGGGTGCAAGATGTTCTGTAACCCTCATGAGTGCAACCACAACGGATACTTAGTCTATGGTAGAACTTCTACTGATGGTAAGACTCAAAAGAGGACTACTCCAAACGATTGGGTAGTATCTATTGGTGAACATAGTGGCGTGATTTCAGGGGAGGAGTGGGTATCAGTACAGAGAGCTTTACATCGCAATGAATCTTCACGACGGACTATCCACCATGAAGAGAGCCTACTCTCAGGAATGTTACACTGTCCAAACTGTCACCACAAGATGTTCACTCGTACGAAAACTCACGGATATGTATACTCATGTAGTCAAAAGTTACAGTTTGGCACGAAAGCGTGTAGCTCTCCCAATGTGGATGGCTCAATCGATAGCCTACTGATTGAAAATCTTCTAAGTGTGACCCCTCCCAATACTGAGGTTATCCCACAGCTTGAAAGTTTTAAATCAGGACTAGGACACACAGCTATTGAGTTAGAGAAATCCATACTTTTGAAGAGAGCCAACCATAGTAAGCGACTACTCCATCATGTAGCTCCCGATTCCTTAACCTTTAAGGAAGTATCACAAGAGCATGAACAGATACTTTTGGCGTTACAGTCCTTAGAGAGTTCAAACCATTTAGATACCTCAACCATAGATTTGAAAACTCTCCTAATGGATGGTTTCTATAGTTTACCCAAAAATTCAAGGCGTAAGTTCTTAGAAGAAATCATATGCACTGTAGAAATTAAATAACATATCTGTAAGGTTTAAAAATTCTATGTAGGGAACGGGCTTTGACCGTTCCTAAATTTGACGAAGTCAAATCAATGTTTGGTTTGGTGAATTTAATAAAAATTAATTACCGTATTGTGAATATCCACCGAGTTCACATTCAACCTTTAGCAGACGGTTGTATTTAGCGGTTCTATCGCTACGACACGGAGAGCCAGTCTTGATTTGTCCACTGTTCAAAGCGACGGCAAGGTCAGCAATGAAGGTGTCTTCGGTCTCACCTGAACGATGTGAAACTACTACGTTATATCCATGAGACTTCGCTAACCTTACGGATTCCAACGTTTCTGTGAGTGTACCAATCTGATTATACTTGACTAACAATGCATTACCACAATGCTCTCTGATTCCTTTGGCTATACGTGTAGTATTAGTCACGAACAGGTCATCGCCGACCAACTGGATGCTATCACCTAATTTAGAAGTCAACCTATTCCAACCATCCCAATCGTGTTCACTGAGTGGGTCTTCAATTGAAACTATAGGATACTTGTTACATAAAGTTTCCCAATGGGTGATAAGCTCATCGGAGGTGAAACTCAAACCACGTTTAGGAAGTCTATAACTGTTGGTACTCCTATCGAACCATTCACTACTAGCACAATCTAATGCGAGTTTTATGTCATCTGTGGAGTATCCAGCTAACTCTATAGATTCGAGGATGGTTTCAATAGCGTTCTCATCGGATGGCAAGTTAGGAGCGAAACCACCCTCATCACCAACGGCAGTGGATAGGTTTCTATCTTTTAGAACTCTTCCCAAAGCGTGATAGACTTCCGTACCCATACGGAGACCCTCATTGAAACTCTTAGCACCTACAGGCATAATCATAAATTCTTGGATGTCCACATCATTAGAGGCGTGTACGCCACCGTTCAAGATGTTCATCATTGGGATAGGCATCACATTAGCGTTCACTCCGCCAAGATACTTATACAATGGCATACCATAAGCATTAGCTACGGCTCTAGCGTTCGCTAAAGATACCGCCAACGTAGCATTAGCACCTAACACGGATTTATTATCTGTGCCATCAAGTTCACACATGATGTTGTCCACTTTGCGTTGACGTTCCGCACATACGCCGTTAAGTGCTTGTGAAATCTTATTATTGATGTTATTCACAGCGTTTAAGACGCTTTTTCCACCGTACCTGTGTGAGCCGTCTCTCAATTCGATGGCTTCAAACTCCCCAGTGGATGCCCCTGACGGTACACTAGCTACACCTACACTTCCATTGGATAGGTAAACCTCTGCTCTAACGGTTGGATTTCCTCTACTATCAAGGATTTCATACCCTTTGATGGCACAAATCTTACAGTTTAACATGACTTGAAAACTCCTTTTAATAAATATCAAATTTAACTTAATTGTCCAACATAGAAAACAGTTCCGCACGAATGAAGTATCCTTGAGTTTCGTGACAGTTCGGGCATACTGGCGGAGCTTGGGTACTGTCGATTTCAAAACCACAGTTTAGACATATCCATTTAGTTTTGTAGTCGCTGACGAAAAGCTTGTCACTTTCGAGCAAATCCGCAAAGAGTTTGAACCTATCCGCATGAGATTTTTCCACATCTGCGACCATTTTAAAAGAGTTCTCCACACTGTAGAAACCCTCTTGATGTGCAACGTCTGCAAATTTGGCGTACACGATTTCATGTTCTTGAGTCTCATTGTGGACGGCGTTTTTCAACAGTGTTAAGATATCCTTGGAAGTCTCAACAGGATAACCGCCACTCACATTGACGTTTTGACCGTCCAACTCTTGCAAGTGATTCATAAAAATCTTGGCGTGAGCGAGTTCCTGTTTTGCCGTGAATTTGAACAACATCTCTACAACGTAGAGTTTCTGTTGATGTGCCAACTCACTAGCGAAAGTGTATCTGTTACGTGCTTGACTCTCACCTGCAAAGGAACGCATTAAGTTTTCCTCAGTTTGAGTATGTTTAATCATAAGCGAAAACCTCCTAAACTTTGATAACCATACGCCCATGTAGGGAACGGGCTGTGACCGTTCCGCAAATTTGCCGAAGGCAAATCATT
>CAZWRW010000147.1:0-4488 GCA_964636465.1 uncultured Ruminococcus sp.
ATCAATCACACTGCGTGTGATTCTAAGGAACGGTCACAGCCCGTTCCCTACATAACGATATTCAATCGATACAAAAAAGACGGAATCCCAACCTATTCAATTGGGATTCCGTTAAAACTTTTATTAAATATTAACTGTGGTCTATTAGTTTTTAGACTTGATGTACTCATCGATAGCCTTTGCTGATGCCTTACCTGCACCCATAGCAGAGATTACTGTAGCAGCACCTGTAACAGCATCACCACCAGCAAATACGCCCTCACGAGAAGTTTGACCCTTTTCGCCATCAGTTACGATACAGCCATGCTTGTTGGTTTCGAGATTTGCAGTAGTACTCTTGATTAGTGGGTTTGGTGAAGTACCTATGGACATGATTACACAATCAACATCAAGAGTAAACTCTGAACCCTCCTTGACGATAGGTCTACGTCTACCAGATGCGTCAGGCTCACCGAGTTCCATCTCAACGCAAGTCATGCCCTTAACGAACTTGTGTTCATCACCAAGGATTTCTACAGGGTTGTTTAGAGTCTTAAAGATGATTCCCTCTTCTTCTGCGTGTTCGACTTCTTCTTTTCTAGCTGGAAGTTCATCCATAGAACGTCTATATACGATGTAAACTTCTTCAGCACCTAGACGTTTTGCAGAACGTGCAGCATCCATAGCAACGTTACCACCGCCTACTACGGCTACTTTCTTAGCATCCATGATAGGTGTAGCAGAACCATCTTGATAAGCCTTCATTAAGTTAGTTCTAGTTAGGAACTCATTTGCAGAGTATACACCCTTTAGATTCTCTCCAGGGATATTCATAAATCTAGGTAGTCCAGCACCTGAACCGATAAAGATAGCCTCAAAGCCTTGCTCGTCCATAAGTTCATCGATAGAGATAACCTTACCGATTACCATGTTAGTCTCAACCTTTACGCCTAGAGCCTTTAGGTTATCGACTTCCTTTTGTACGATTGACTTAGGTAGTCTAAACTCAGGGATACCGTATACTAGCACACCACCAGCTTTATGTAAAGCCTCAAAGATGGTAACTTCATAACCTAGCTTAGCAAGGTCACCGGCACAAGTCAATCCGGATGGTCCCGCACCTATGATGGCTACCTTATGTCCATTAGATTGAGGTTTCTGTGGTAACTCTGTGCAGTGTTCGTTGTGATAGTCTGCTACGAAACGCTCCAAACGTCCGATACCTACTGGCTCAGTCTTGATTCCTCTTACACACTTGCCCTCGCACTGATTCTCCTGTGGACACACACGACCACATACAGCTGGTAGTGAACTGGATTTAGATATACTTTGGTATGCTCCCTCAAAATCCTTATCCTTAATCTTTGAGATAAACTCAGGGATGTTTATAGATACTGGACATCCAGTCATACACTTAGCATTCTTACAGTTTAGACATCTTTCTGCCTCGTCAAGAGCAATCTCTTCTGTGTAGCCTAGAGCGACCTCTTTAAAGTTATGATTTCTAACTTGAGGGTCTTGTACAGGCATCTCGTTCTTCTTAGGTGACATATTAGGCATGATTATTCAACCCCCTTATATAGATTACATACATCTTCATGTTGTTTACGTTCAAAAGGCTTGTACATAGTTGAACGCTCCATAGCTTCATCGAAGTCTACTTGATGACCGTCGAAGTCTGGGCCATCAACACAAGCGAACTTTGTCTCACCGCCTACGGTTAGACGACATCCACCACACATACCAGTACCGTCTATCATGATTGGATTCATGGATACTACAGTCTTGATACCATACTTTTCAGTGGTCTTACATACGAACTTCATCATGATTAGTGGACCTATTGCGATAACCTCATCGTATTGGTTACCCTCTTCGATAAGCTGTTCAAGGGCATTTGTAACTAGACCCTTAGTACCATGGCTACCGTCATCGGTCATCATGCAGAGCTTGTCACTTACTGCTTTGAACTCATCTTCAAGGATTACTAAGTCCTTGTTTCTGAAACCTACTACAGAATGTACTTCACAACCTAGATTGTGTAACTTCTTGGCAATAGGGTATGCGATAGCACAACCTACGCCACCTCCTACTACTGCGACTTTCTTTAAGCCATCAGTGTGAGAGGCTACGCCTAAAGGTCCTACGAAATCTTGGATGTAGTCGCCCTCTTCTTTGTGGTTAAGCTTTTCGGTGGTAGCACCTACTATTTGGAAAATTATCGTAACTGTGCCTTTTTCTCTATCGAAATCAGCTACGGTTAGCGGAATACGTTCGCCCTCATCGTCTACCCTAAGGATGATAAATTGACCTGGTTCAGCTTTCTTTGCTATAGCTGGAGCGTCAATTTCCATCAACGTTACTGTAGGATTAAGAACTTTTTTAGTTACTATCTTGAACATAGTTCTTTAACTTCCTTTCTAATTGGATACTCTTTATTAACGTCATTCGACAAACTACGGAACGGTCATAATCCGTTCCATACATCTAACTGGCGTTATTTTACCTATGGATACCTCCATAGCAATCGTGATACATTTTCAACAAAAATGTATACCTATATATCTTTTATTATATCATACTTTCCAATGATAACTGTAATGTAAAAATCGCATGGAGTCATATACATAATGGAATATCAACAAAATTTAGCAATAGCGAGTGTTACTCCACATTTTGAAATTTTTCTTTGTATGAGTTCATGTCTAGATGTGCCACATCCCAATACTGCCGAACGTTCACAGACACAGTCAACGCCTGTGATACTTTTAACAAATTGAGACTCACTAAACACCCCATCGATGGCGTTCAACTGATGACTACTATAAAAAGTCACCTCTATGTTGTGGGATTCGCAAAAGCTTAAAAGCCCACGTTCATTGGACTTTAAGTCTATACTGCACACCCTCGCCACCGATTTTATACTATAGTGAAAAGTTTCCAAAGTTTCTAAAACGAGAGTTTCTACGTCTTCCATGGGAGTTCCTCTCTTACATCCGATACCTAACACTAAGTTTTTAGGCACTAAATGGAGCGTACTCTCAAAAGGCGAAACGTCCACACGGTTTGATACTACTACCCCTACTCTACCATTTTGACTTAAACCTATAGGCTTTGATATGGGTATATCGGTATAGTAACCCACTGGCAAATCGTCCAAAATGGCTGACGATACTTCTTTAATCTTTTGAGGTTCTACAATTTCCAAGCCTTGACCCTTTGCCCAACTATCCACTGAAAATTTATGGTTTACGTCCGTTGCGGTCGTGATTACCGCTACTCCTCCGAGGGTTTTCGCTATGCGTTCGGAAAGCTCATTAGCACCGCCAAGATGTCCCGAAAGTATCGGGATAGCGTACTTGCCGAACTCATCACACACCACCACTGGGATGTCTGTAAGTTTACTCTGCACATACGGTGCGATGCTCCTCACTGCGATGCCACACGCCCCTATGAACACCATCCCTTGATACTCTTCAAATACCTGTCTCACTACCTGATGGATACTTGAAAAACTTTTCAACTCCCCTGTTCGATACTTTTCTAAGGTGTAACCATCCCCATGAAGAAGTTCACAAAGTTTTAAGTTCAGCGCCGTGCCGTGCTTGGTTAGGCTTATGATTGCCAATCGCATGAACTTTTTACACACCCTTCCGATATTCCGTAGTGAAATGTTTATCGTAGAGTTTGGAAAGCTCATAGGTATCGCCAAGGAATCCGCCCACCCCGATTAGTGCCGTCTTAGTGATACCGTTACTTTGAGCAGTTTGATAGAGCGTCTCCACCGTGCAATGACAGATTTTTTCATCATCCCAAGTGGCTTTGTAGACTATCACCGCTGGAGTGTTTGGAGCATATCCTCCTTTGATTAACTCTTGTGAGAGTTTTTCCAACATACCTGTACTTAGGAAGATTATCATAGTAGAGCCGTGTTGTGCTAAACTCGAAATCTTTTCGCTGTCTGGAACGGGTGTTCTACCCTCCATACGTGTGATGATTACCGTCTGTGAAACGTTCGGCAAGGTGTACTCACACTTGAGAGAACTAGCCATACCACAGAAAGAACTCACTCCTGCGGTTACGTCGTATTCGATTCCCAACGCTTTGAGCCTATCCATCTGCTCACGGATTGCTCCATATATGGATGGGTCACCTGTGTGTAATCTCACGGTGTTTAGACCGTCTCGTTCAGCTTGAACCATCAACTCTATGACCTCATCAAGATGTAGTTTAGCACTGTCGTAGACCTTACAATCTTCCTTGATGTACTCATCCAAAAGTTGCGGATTTACTAGACTACCTGCATATATTACAACGTCCGCTTGGGATAACAGCCTTGCACCTCTTACGGTGATTAAATCCACTGCCCCCGAACCTGCACCTACAAAGTGTACCATAATATTTTTTTACCTCCCTGAATTATCAAACTATTTTGGAACGTCGTTCCGCAATTTATCGAATTGATATTAAATTGTGAACTACCCCCACCTAAGAGGTGGGGGCTTCCTG
>CAZWRW010000148.1:0-4477 GCA_964636465.1 uncultured Ruminococcus sp.
TCACAAATATATGGTAAGCGTATTATACATTCTATACAAATAACTAGTTTAACTACTAAAATGACTTGCAATCATAAGAATTTTGTGGTATTATTAACATAACGTTATTAATCGTGAAAGTTTTAACGTCGGTTCGGTTGGACGGCGTTGAAAAGATTTTATTTAGGAGGTTTCTTTATATGGATACTAAAAAGGCTTTATCCACCATCACAGCGGGAGTTTTGTCTGTGGCTATGTGTGGAACGTTCGCTTCACTAGACAGCTTCGAGAACACTACAGATGTTGAGGCTGTTACTAACATGACCGCCATGGAACTCGTAGACGATATGGGTCAAGGTTGGAACTTAGGTAACACTTTCGATTCTACCAACACTTGGACTAACCCTCTAACCGTCAACGATATCGAGACCGCTTGGGGTAACCCTACTACCACTCAGGAGATGATTTCAACCATCCATGATTACGGTTTTAACACTGTTAGAATCCCAATCACATGGTGGCAGATGCTCGACGATGATTACACCATCAATGAGGAGTACTTGGCTAGAGTTAAAGAGGTTGTAGACTGGTGTCGTGAAGAGAATATGTACGTAATCATCAACACACACCATGATGACCTAAGCACAGCAGGTAACAACTGGTTATCTGTAGCTAGTAGCGATATCACTACTGCACAGAAAAACTATGCTACCGTTTGGACTCAAATCGCTAACTACTTCGCTGATTACGATAACCATCTAGTTTTTGAGGGCATGAACGAACCTGACTTCGGTACTGCTAAGGTAGTGGCTCTTAACCAGACTTTCGTGGATACCGTACGTGCTACTGGTGGCAACAATGCTAACAGATTACTATTGGTTTCTGCACCTAACACAGACCTAGACAAGAGCTGTGAAGACGCTTTCACTACTCCTGATGATGATATGATAGCTGTATCTGTACACTACTATCTACCATCCACGTTCTGCGTATACCCTGAAACTGATAACTGGACTTACGATTGGGATGGCAAAACTTACGTTATCGAACATAAGAACGAATGGGGTTCTGATGAGGATTTAGCTGACCTAACTACTAACTTCGAGAAGTTAAAGTCTAAGTTCATGGATAATGGTATTCCAGTAATATTGGGCGAATACGGCGTAGTTACTGGTGAATCCGCTGGTAAAGACCACGACTCTATCGTGAACTTCTTAAAGACTGTAGCATCAACTGCACAATCTTATGAAGGTATCACTTCTGTACTTTGGGACAGCGGTAACGGTGGTGATATGCAATACTTCGACAGAACTAATCTAACGTTCTTCGATAGTGAAATCGGTGACGTATATCTAGAGGTCAACGATTCAGATTATGAACCTCCTGTACAGACCGTAGAGAACTACGTCGAAACTACTGTAGATTCAGATAACTACATAGCTATAAACGGCTCTACTAAGGTTAAGATTGAAGTTAAAGGTACTCCAAACTCATATGCTAGTGGCGTACTTGGCTACTATGTAGATGCTACTGGTACTTGGGTACAATCCGAAGAGGATGGCTACACTCCTATGACTTGGGGTTGTGATATCGGTGCTGATGGTACTGGTACAGCTATCATAGACGTTCCACAAGATGTTACTATCACTAAGGCACAGTATGCTTGTTACTACTCCGCTTATTGGGATAACAATCTAAGTGAAATGGTCGATACTGATAGTGCTACACTAACTAACGCTTACATACTCAGCGATGAGCCTGTTACTACTACTACTACCACTACTACTAGCGGTCTAGATTTGGATACTCCTGACTATGAGAACCTATTCGGTTATGTGTTCCCACTCTTCGATAACGGCGTAGTATCACAATGGGAAAACGATGGCTCTCTAGCTGACCCTGTAGCTATCACAGGTAATGGCTCTTATACTTTGACTATAAACATCCCTAAGGATGGTGCGGCTAGTGCTATAGAGTTCTTCGCTTTGAGTAGTGATATCAACTCATACCAAGTTTACAACAACAGCAAAATCTTTAAGGATATGACCCTAACTATAGATAGTATCCTAGTAGATGGCGTTGAAATTCAATACGTTGCTAGTGATGATGCTCTAGGTATGGAGAACGACGGCAAGTGTTATCGTATGTCTATCTACGATACTTGGACAGCTAGAAACATTCAAAACATAAACCCTAACGTAGCTAACACTGAGAGTGTAGTCGTAAACTTTACTATCGGCGGTATCGTTGGCGGTGGTGATGGTGATACTGTTACTACTACAACCACTACTACTACCACAAGCACAACAACCACTATCAGTGAAGCTGAAACTACTACTACATCTGTAAGTACTGAAGATAAAACAGTAAATAAGACCGGTACTATTACAGAGATTGATGGTAGCAACATCACAATAGACTTTGGTTCTGAAACTAAGACTGTAAGTCTTGACGATATCAAAGATAGTGATACTGACTATGCTAGTCTTCTTAACGTAGGTGATACTGTTAGCGTAAAACTAAACGGCGACACTTTAGTTTCACTTTCCGTAGTTCCTCTACCTGATGTTACTACAACTGCCGTAAGTACAGTTACTACAACTTCTGGTGAGGTTGAAACTACCGTCGTTGCTGGTGATACTGCACTCGGTGACGTAAATATGGATGGCAACATCAGAGTTAATGACATTCAAGTCGTTAGACAGTGGTTGCTACATACTATCGCTACTCCTGAAAGCACTGAACAAGCGTTCATAAACGCTGACGTTACTAAGGATAGCACCGTTAGAGTAAACGACATCCAACGCATTAGACAGTACGTTCTACACATAATCGACAGCTTGGATGAATAGTCTAGCCTTTTAGCAAACATATAATGGATATTCGGCGGAATGCTTTGAGCGTTCCGCTGTTTTCATTGCGTACAAATTTTTAACACAAAGTGCTTTAAAAGATTTTTCCAAACCATCACATAGAGGAATATGTTTTGGTTATTATGTTCAAAAAAACGAAAAAATATTGTGCAAAATGTAGAAATGTCCAAAAGTGTGCTATAAGCTATTGACAAATCCCAAAAGATATGGTATCATTAAAGCATGAAATTAACAATCATGAGTGTAGGCGAGTAGTTTACTTGTACTCCTCAGCTGACTCGTGGTTTGTATGAGTTTTGAATTTACTCATTACAAAGCTATTAATTTTCATTTCTCCTTTAGAATTAATGTACGGCATGGTTCCGTGGCATTAAACTGTGTTTATATCTTTTAAATTTGGCAAACCTATCGAAAGGTAGGGACGCAAAGCCGAGGGTCTTCCTCCCATATATGGGAAAAGATAGTCTGGTTGCAGTTTCTCTTTTCGGGTTGCGTTGTGTCATTTTGAAGATATCGCACCCTATTTTTTTTAGTTCCTGACCTTATGAAGTGAAAATTAATACTATTCTAAGAATATCACCTTCCTAAAATAGACAAAACGCCTTTGATGCGATTCGAGCTTCAAAGGCATTTTTGCGTTTATTCAAACCTAAACAAAATGGGATACCTCCAAAGGGTATCCCATGATTTTATAGAACTATTTTAGACTAGTCTTTTTTTCTAAGAGCTGTAGCTGTTAGTGTTGCTAAACCTAAAGCTACTAGAATAGATGCTACACCGCTATCGCCAGTACCTGCGGAGTTGGATGTCTTAACAGTAGTAGTAGTAGCACCACTGCTACTTCCGACTGTAGTCTTAGCGGTAGTAGTTGTAGTAGTGGTTGTTGTTGTCGTAGTAGTAGTGATTTCAACTGTAAAAGTTGTATCAGGTATGTTGTTGATTAGGCTGTAATCAGTTACGTAAGCACTAGGAATTGACTCATATTCAGCATAATCTTCGGCGTCACGTTCAAAGATTACAGTAGAGTTTAGCTTACCATCATAAGTATAGTAAGTAACTACTTCGTGACCCATTTCAGTGTGGTGTGCATAGAAACCTACACCCTTATCTTCTGGTACACATAGTACAGTGTGTTCGCCATCGATAGTATCTATCTTAACTGCCTTACCGTTCTTTAGTGTGTAGATATCGAACTTATAATCGGACTCAGAAGTACCTGTTCTAACTAACAACTCATATACACCGTTGTTATCTATATCATAGATATAGTAGTCGTTGCTTGGGTCATACTTAGATGCTACATCCTCTAGTATAGGCACGTAAGCATTGTAGTAGTCTTCAGCAGTGATTACGTATGTGCTAGTAGTTGGAGCTGGAGTAGTAGTCGCTGGAGCGTTAGTAACAGAGTTGTTTGCATTAGTAGTAGTGGTTATTGACTCTTCAGTGGTTGGTTGATTAGCACCAGCAGTAGTTTGGTCTGGAGCGTTAGTTGTTGTTGCACCTGCAGTGTATTCAGCGTTCTCTCTAACCTCATCTAGACCAGTTACTGAGAAAGTAACCTTGATAGTGCTTTCAACTGCAAAGTTGAAGTCGATATCACTAACCTCATTACCCCAAACGTTGTA
>CAZWRW010000149.1:0-4475 GCA_964636465.1 uncultured Ruminococcus sp.
TTGATTATTCTATGCTATAATTATACAACATTTTCTTGGAAATGTCAACGTATAAAAACTGAAATGTGCAAATTCATCCTTTTATAAGATGATGTTGAAGTGAAATCTTTTAGTCAAAATAATCATAGTAAATATATAGGCTTAATATACATTCTGCTTTTTTAACGGTTGACATAATAAAGTAAAAGTTGTATAATGAGATTGAAAACGTATAACTAACGCTAATTCGATAGTTCAATTAGATTTTTAAATCCTGTGTAGATAACGGGATTGCAACCGTTCATAAATTTCCGAGGGGGAAATTGTATTGTCGAATTAGTGTTAAATTGATTCATTCATTAAAAATTGGAAAGGATAGTGTTTTTAAATGGATAACAAGCCTAGTATCTTCAATATGGACATAAACGTAACTAAGAAGGATATAAACTATAACCAATATAGGGATACCTTCTCAAAGATTATTGAAAAGAGCATCAGGAAGTTTGAGGAGTTCTACTTTAAAGAACTCGCCGTGGAAGACGGCTTTACTGAAAGAATATCCAAGTTTGGTACTGCCTCCTTGGATGGTATCGTGTATGAGTGCCTCAAAGAGTTGATTAAGAACAAAATCTATGAGGTTGACCACGAAACTTTTCTTGGGCTATGCAACGCCGAAGATACAAACTTCTCCGAAACTATGAAAAGTTTAGAAAATGCTCTCAACGGAAATCCTAACGCTGAAAATTCAGAGGACAAGGGCGGTATAGCTGGTGTTCTAAAGAATGCATCAGGATTTCTTAATAACAAGAACAGCTCACAAACTGCGGATGTCTCAAACCAAAAGAGACATCAAATACTTAACAATCCTAACACAGTGGTAATCCTAAAAGAGTCCCTCTATGATGATGGTTTTGTATACTTTAAAATCTTCATTGAGATACTACAAAAGAGCGGTTTGGAGATTAAAAACGTCTCCAATGAGGACGTAAAGAAGAGTAAAGCCATCTTTAACAACCTAAAGAGTAACCTCTATGAAGAGGATTCGTTGAAAAAATCCATGTGGGTGCGTCTACTTGAGTACTACCCTTATGATGTACAATACTATACCCTACTACTCAACGACTACCCAAACGACAAAAAAGATACCATCAAGTTGATTGAATGGTTCAATATGCCCCTCCAAACGATAGTTGAAAATCTTTTAAGTCAAAAGTACGACCTCGAAAACATTACCGAGTTAGAAGTCGCTGAACAGGTTAAGAAGAACATCGTGGACGAACTGGCTACCTACAACCTAAAGGATTCCTACTTGATAGACCTATCCGATGCGTTGATAGAAAAGATTAAGAATGAAAAGAAGACTTATCTAGGTATCGTGTACGAAACCGAGCTACAGAAAAATCAAGCCGAGGCTTTAGACTTAAAGTTCAAAGACTGGATTGCCAACGTAACTCCTAATGATTTAGGTATGACTATCAACCTATACTTGTACATACTAAACGAGGAAAGCGAAAAAGTCTTCCCATTCATAAGACAGACCAACGCACTCACCATGCAGGAAATAATAATCAAGGACATAAAAGAGAATCACAACCACACCGTCGGAGAACTGGATTACTACATGGACATCCTCACCAATGACAAGAACATCGCCATACATCAAGAGATTCTAAGGGTGTTACAGAAACAATCCAAAAAGCTAAACAAGAACCTTTTGGGAATATTCTCAAACCAATAAGCAACCATAGAAAGGAGTTTTTAATATGGGAAAATTTTGTGAATTTTGTGGAAATCCCACACCAAACGGCATTTGCACCTGTGAACAGTACGTCAAAACTTATGGAGGTAACCAACAGTCTAATGCTAGGGTTGTATCGAACGTGGCAAACGGTACGGCTAATGGTATACCTACCGCAACTGCAACCACTACGTTGACTACATACGCTCAACCACAGATACAAGTACCGACATACACTCAACCTTACATGAAGATACCTACATACTTCCAAGCCAACCCACAAGCCTATGTGCAACAAGTGACTGCTCCAACGACATCCGTACCGACCAACCCAACCGAGTTTGTAAACAACTTGAAAGAAAAAGGTACTGAGTTAGTCAGCAATGCACAGACTACCATCAAAACGGAGACGGAAAACGGTGGTGTCATGGCACTAGTGAAGAATCACATCAAGGTGGTAGTTATCCTGTGTGTGGTATTGGTGTTGTTGGTGGTCTTCGTGGCTAACGTGCTTGGTGGAAGTAACGGTAAAGAAAAGAACCTAATCACTAACACTATGTCATACATGATAACTAACGATGACAAGTACTACAATGAGATTGTAAACTGTTATCCAAACAATTCAGGTGAAAACATATTAGCTCTTTTTAGTGAAGTACCACTAGAATTTAACTCTGCTGTTAAAGGAGTAGGTTTTAAAATAAAGGATATAGAAATCCAAGATAGCAGTGAAAGTGAATTTTTAAGTAAAGTAAATTCCAAAGTAGTTTATTATGATGATATAGATACTTTTTTGGCTGAATACGGTATCACCTCTAATGTAGTTACTGGTTATAAATATTTCACATGCACCTTTAGATTATCTACTAAAGTAGATTATCCTATGTCAGGATACATTATAGAATACAAAGACGGAAAAACTTCTAAAGAATTTGTAGATGTTACAACCATGAGCATAGGAACAAAGTAAAGATATAGTTAATATCAATTCGATAGAATAGATTATGAGACGGTCAAAATCCGTTACCTACACAGGATTTTAAAATATAAATAAATATACGTTTTCAGTAAGGAACGTCCCCCCTTGACGTTCCCTACACAAATTTTTAAATCTACTTAGAAGAGAGGAGTTCAAAATATGAAAAAATGTCCTAAGTGCGGAAATATGCTCAACGATTACAGTACTTTCTGCACAGAGTGCGGTAATAAGTTGGATGGTGAATCACCAACCCAAACTACTACAAAAAAGTGTCCTAAGTGCGGAGCTACTGTGAACAGTTACAGTAGTTTCTGCCCTGAATGCGGTACCAATATGAACGCTCCCCTAGCGGACAAACCTACTGAGGAAAAAAACTCTAAGAAGTCTACTGGGAAAAGTCATGTGCCATTGAAGTTGGCAATCACTGCGGTGCTAGTCGTGGGGGCTTTCGTGGGTGTGAATACCTTTCAAAACTACTCCGACCAACAGAAAAGTTCATTAGGGGTTGAAACCTCCAAGATGAACAACGCTCAAGCCAACAGCGAAACTACTATGAATACTTCCATCCCTATGACCACCACAACCACTCCAACGCCCACTACCACTACTATAACTACCACGACTACCGAAAAGCCTAAACCATCCGTGAACATACCTTCTGGGTATTATTGAACTGAAAATATTGATGGCTTTTACTTTAAAATTTCTGGAAGTGCTGACAATGTTACTATTAAGATTAGATGGGATAATGGTAGTTTCTATCATGCTCCATATTATTGCCTTACAGCTACTGGCGTTTATAACTACGATACTGAAGAGATAGAGTTCTCTGGCCCTTTTGAGTACGTATCCCCTAGCTCAAAAAGTGAAGATCGTGAAGTTCTTTCTGCAAATGAGTGTGGTACTATTGTCATAGATGAGTACGTGCTTTGGCTAACGTTTGGAAATTCCGAATTTAGTTTTGATTTTTCTGGCCAAACCTTCAAACTAATCCCTGACAAATATCTCAGTGGCGACGACATCACCTTTTAATTCCCTATTTAAACCATGTAGGAAACGGGCTGTGACCGTTCCTAGATTTGGCGGAGCCAAATCAACATGGAATTATAGTTAATATCAATTCGATAGAATAGATTATGAGACGGTCAAAATCCGTTACCTACACAGGATTTTAAAATATAAATAAATATACGTTTTCAGTAAGGAACGTCCCCCCTTGACGTTCCCTACACAAATTTTTAAATCTACTTAGAAGAGAGGAGTTCAAAATATGAAAAAATGTCCTAAGTGCGGAAATATGCTCAACGATTACAGTACTTTCTGCACAGAGTGCGGTAATAAGTTGGATGGTGAATCACCAACCCAAACTACTACAAAAAAGTGTCCTAAGTGCGGAGCTACTGTGAACAGTTACAGTAGTTTCTGCCCTGAATGCGGTACCAATATGAACGCTCCCCTAGCGGACAAACCTACTGAGGAAAAAAACTCTAAGAAGTCTACTGGGAAAAGTCATGTGCCATTGAAGTTGGCAATCACTGCGGTGCTAGTCGTGGGGGCTTTCGTGGGTGTGAATACCTTTCAAAACTACTCCGACCAACAGAAAAGTTCATTAGGGGTTGAAACCTCCAAGATGAACAACGCTCAAGCCAACAGCGAAACTACTATGAATACTTCCATCCCTATGACCACCACAACCACTCCAACGCCCACTACCACTACTATAACTACCACAACTACTCCTACGCCTACTACTACTACCGTAACTACCACAACCACCCC
>CAZWRW010000150.1:0-4394 GCA_964636465.1 uncultured Ruminococcus sp.
GTGGCAGTGGAACGAATTAGATACATATTCCCTATCGGAAACGTTCTCCACGATACCATAGAGTTTTCTAAACTGTTTAACTTGCAAACCACATAGATTTTCAGCAGGTGTGCCATAGATGGCGTATAGGTTGCCGTCTTCCTTTTTGAACTGAGTAATCTTATCGTTGATGTACTCCATAACCTTGACAGAGAACTCATTGTCTTCTACGAGAGACTTCTTATTGTGTAGCTGTTGCAACTCATTCAAAGCGGTGATTCCAAACGATGCCGTCGCAGACTTTAACACAGGTTTAATCTTATCATGTATACCAAGGTGACCTCCATAGAAACCGCCCTCACAGTATGCCAATGGGTTAGTTGATGCTTTCAACTCACCTAAGTATTCGTACGTTCTGATGTGTAGGTTTCTAATAAGTTCTAGATAGTAGTCTAGTACTTCAAAGAAGTCTTTGTTTTCACGTTTAGCCTTAGCGTAAATCAAAGGTAGATGTAAGCTCACTGCTCCGATGTTGAACCTACCAGTAAATATAGGTTTATCCTTGTCATCAGCTGGAGACATACCGCCACGCTCAAACCATGGTGACAAGAACGCTCTACAACCCATTGGACTGATAACCTCTCCATACTTCTTATAGATAGATGCTACATAACCCTCTCCAGTGAGGCTGAGCCAGTCAGGATACATGGTCTTACTAGAACACTCTATACCAGCTTTGAATACATCTTCAAGTGGCTTACCGGTGCCGTGGAGGTTCTCATCGTATAGGAATACTACCTTTGGAAATAGTACAGGCTTTTTGCACTCTTTCTTACCTTGACCGTTCTTCCTAACGTTCAACATAGTGATACTAGCCATCTTACAGAACTTTGAAGTACCCAAACCCATCGTCATAGTGATAAAAGGATAGTCACCTCTGCTGGATGCTACAGTATTAAACTTATACTCCCAACCTTGGAAACCTTGCTTGAAATCTGTCTGTACATCGTTAAGAGCTTCACGTTCTGCGACTTCTTCGGATAATCCTAAAGATACGTATCTATCATACTGTCTGTTGTAGGTCTTAATAGCGTAAGGCTCAAGGATTTCATCAACTCTAGGCACTGTGAAACCGCCATACTGTTGACTCGCTGCAGATAACACTATATCACCGATTACATCAAAAGCGACATCAAGGGTTTTAGGCTCATTGTACCAGAGGTTGCCCATCTCAAAGCCCCCTGATAGCACTGCCTTAACATCAAATAGACAGCAGTTCATAGTGTCACGTCTAGCTGACATATCGTGAATGTATATATAACCCTCACGACACGCTTGTATTTCTTCAGTGGTTAGGAAGAACTTCTTGTATAGTTCCTTGTTCAACTGATTGAATATCAAACTACGCTTAGTAGATACCAAAGCACTATCGGAGTTTGCGTTCTCCTTATCGCCAATGTACATGATAGATTGGCTCTTTTCATAGACTTCATCCAACATCTTAACGAAATCCTGTTTGTAGTTTCTGTAATCACGATAGCTCTTAGCGACCTTTGGATTGACAGCCTCTAAAACGGTCTCCACGATGTTGTGCATATCCGAAACGGATAGTTCTTCTTTGTGTAACTTTTCAGCCTGTTCGGTAACAGACTTGCATAGGAAATCCACATCATCTTTGGAGAACTCTATAAGTACACGCTTAGCGGACTTGTTCGTTGCAGATACCACCTTTTGCACGTTAAACTCTTCTTTAGTACCGTCTTTTTTAATAACTTTCACAATAAACACGCTCCTATCAAAAAATTTGCTAATAGTTAAAATTCTATCACTAATTTATTAAGAATAAATATATAATTTATTAAATTTTTTTGAATTCAACAGAGTGTACATAGGTATGTACAACGACTTTTTTCTTTCCATAAAAAGACTTGACTAGTCCCAAACTTTGTGATATAATATTTAACTATTATAATAAATTTCATTTAAAGGGGCATATGTTTGGTCAAAATGCACAAAAAATCTGTAATAAATTTTCTAACGAATACTATTGACAAACGTATACCACTATGGTATAATATCATTGTAACTATACTCCATAACGCAAGGAGATATAAAGTTATTGTAAAGTATGCATTTGATTGTAACGTCTTTTAATAAAGTTTTACGGAGGTAAATAGTATGAAAAAGTTTGTATGTTCTGTATGTGGTTACATCTATGAGGGCGAAACTGCACCTGAAGTCTGTCCACAGTGTAAAGCACCTAGCTCTAAGTTCAATGAGGTTGCTACTGAAGAGGTATCTTTTGTTGATGAACACGTCGTTGGCGTAGCACAAGGCGTAGACGAGGAAATCCTACAAGGTCTAAGAGAGAACTTCAATGGTGAATGTTCCGAAGTTGGTATGTATCTAGCTATGTCAAGGGTTGCTTATAGAGAGGGTTATCCTGAAATCGGTCTATACTGGGAAAAGGCAGCCTACGAAGAGGCTGAACACGCTGCTAAGTTCGCTGAACTACTCGGCGAAGTAGTAAGCCCATCCACAAAGGAAAATCTACAGAAGAGAGTCCTAGCTGAAAGCGGTGCTTGTGAAGGCAAGAAGGCTCTAGCTACTAAGGCTAAACAACAAGGTCTAGATGCTATCCACGATACCGTTCACGAAATGGCTAAGGACGAAGCTAGACACGGCAGAGCATTCGCTGGTCTCCTAAAGAGATACTTCAACGAATAGTTATATAACAAAGCTACATCAAAAAAATTTCGGTATCCGTTAGGTTTAACAGGGTACCGATTTTTTTATTGTATTATTTATAAAATTATTATGCGGAACGATATCCAAACCGTTCCGCACAATGAAACTTATAAAAGATTATTAACCATTAATTAATGCTGATAACCTCTCGTTGATAGCCTCTAGGAACTCCTTGGAGTTTACCTTGGACTTGTTTTCAAGCTTAGAGATTAAGTATAGGTCACCAGTCATAACGCCATCTTCAATGGTTTGAATGGTAGCCTTTTCGAGTTTGTCAGCATAGGCTATAAGTTCAGGGATGTTGTCGAGTTCGCCACGTTTTCTTAAAGCACCGCTCCATGCGAAGATTGTAGCCACAGAGTTAGTAGAAGTCTCTTCACCCTTTAGATACTTGTAGTAGTGTCTTTGTACGGTGCCGTGTGCTGCTTCGTACTCGTAGATGCCGTCTGGAGATACTAATACGGAAGTCATCATAGCTAGTGAACCATACGCAGTAGATACCATGTCGGACATTACGTCGCCGTCGTAGTTCTTACAAGCCCAGATATATCCGCCATTTGAACGGATTACTCTAGCTACAGCGTCATCGATTAGAGTGTAGAAGTATTCGATACCAGCCTGTTCATACTTTTCCTTGTACTCAGTGTCATAAACTTCTTGGAAGATATCCTTGAAAGTGTGGTCGTACTTCTTGGAGATGGTATCCTTAGATGCGAACCAAACATCCTGTTTGAGGTCTAAACCGTAGTTTAGACAAGCACGAGCGAAACCTCTAATACTATTTGACTTGTTATGTAAACCTTGAATAATACCATCGCTGTCCTTAAAGTCGTAGATGGTCTCTCTAGACTCTGTGCCATCAGGATTAGTTAAAACTAGTTCAGCCTTAGAGCCTTGCTTAACAGTCATTTCAACGTTTTTGTAAACGTCGCCGTAAGCGTGACGTGCTATAGTGATAGGCTTAGTCCAAGTTGGAATGTATGGAGTTACACCCTTAACTAGTATTGGAGTTCTAAACACTGTACCATCAAGGATTGCCCTAATAGTTCCGTTTGGAGACTTCCACATTTGAGTTAGGTTGTATTCACCCATTCTAGCTTGGTTAGGTGTGATAGTCGCACACTTAACGGCTACGCCGTACTTCTTAGTAGCCTCTGCACTATCGAAAGTTACTTGGTCTTTAGTCTTTTCTCTATTTTCAAGACCGAGGTCATAATATTCAGTCTTTAGGTCAACGTAAGGATTGATTAGTATATCCTTAATCCATTGCCAAAGAACTCTAGTCATCTCGTCCCCGTCCATTTCAACTAGAGGGGTAGTCATTTTAATCTTGTCTGCCATAGGAATAAACCTCCAAAATATATTTTTAGCGATGTTCTCGCTTGATAACTACTCGAAAAAGATATCTAGGATAATCTCTAAGATATCTCCAAATGTTACAAAAAAGTCAAAAACTCCAAAGTCCGATTTAGATTTTCTTCTTTGGTTTTTATTCTCTTTTAATTCGTTCATAACTAAATTACCGCAAAGATAACTTTAACATCATCCGGAACTATTTCATTGATAGCCATTTCAAATGTATCTAAAACTACATCTTTTTTGTTGCCGAAAACTCCGCAACCCCATGCACCCAAAACTATCACTTGCGGATTTTTACTCACCGCTAC
>CAZWRW010000151.1:0-4388 GCA_964636465.1 uncultured Ruminococcus sp.
TAACTTACGCTGCTACTCTAAACCTAGCTGCTACTGGTGCACAAGGTTACAGAGTATGGAAAGATATCGATGCTACTAGAGCACAAGGTTACTTAGACGCTGCTATAAAGGCTTATGACGCTGCTAAGGCTCTATACGATACTGGTGCTACTACAGACCCATCTACAGGTGCTAGCCTATACGCTCCATTAGACCAATCCATCGGTGGTGGTCCTTATGGTGATACTGAGGTTTCCGACGACTTCTACTGGGCAGCTTGTGAGCTATTCGCTGCAACTGGCGATAGCAAGTATGAGACTGACTTAAAGTCCTACAGTGGTGCTCTAGAAGTAGTTACTAGCCTAGAGGGTGGCGAGAACAGTGGTTCATTCTCATCATTCAACTGGGGATGTACTGCAAGTTTAGGTACACTATCTCTAGCACTTAACACTCAAGGTACAGTTTCCGATGCTGACGTTGCAACTTGTAAGTCTAGCGTAGTAAGTGCTGCTCAAACTTATGTAAATAAGGAAGACGAACAAGGTTATGGTCTACCATATCAACAAGCAACTTATGACCCAGGCGATGGCAGTAGCTTAACTGGTTATGAATGGGGTTCTAACTCATTCGTAGTAAACAACGCTATCGTAATGGCTTACGCTTATGACTTCACTGGTGACGGTGACTACGTAGACGGTGTTACTTCCGCTATGGACTACATCCTAGGTAGAAACCCAATGGAGAACTCTTATGTAACTGGTTACGGTGACCACTATACTAAGTTCGTTCACCACAGATACTGGTCATACCTCCTAGACCCTGAATTCCCACTAGCTCCAGCTGGTGTACTTGCAGGTGGTCCAAACTCCGGTATGCAAGACCCATACATCAAGGGTGCAGGTTATAAGGTTGGTACTCTATCACCTCAGAAGTGTTATCTAGACCACATCGAGGCATGGTCTGCTAACGAGTGTACTATCAACTGGAACTCTCCACTAGCTTGGGTAGTATCATTCATGGAAGATGAATACGATGCTCCAGTCGGCGACGACGCTCTAAGCGACTACGATGCTTCTACTGACCCTAGCGAGGGTGGAACTACTACTACTCCTACTGAGTCTCTAAAGACTGACGTTACTAAGGTTACTCTTGAAGAGGGCGAATCTCAAACTGTTAAGGTAACTAGCGGTACTGTTGCTGAGTGGACTTCTTCTGATGAGTCTGTAGCTACTGTAGACAGCAACGGTAAGATTACAGCTGTTAGCAAGGGTTCTGCAACTGTAACTGCTAAGGATGCTAATGGCAAGACTGTAGCTATCGCTGTAACTGTAAACGAGGCTGAAACTTCTGTTACTACAACTACAACATCCACATCCACAACTACTACCACCACTACCTCTGGGACTACTACAACTACTAGTGGCTCTGACAGTTCTAGTGATAGGGTTTGGGGTGACGCTAACTGTGATACTAACGTAAGAGTTAACGATATCCAGTTAATCAGAAAGTACGTTCTACACGAGGTTGAAAAGGGTTCTGAGGAATACACTACTGAAGGTTTCCTAAACTCTGACGTTACTCACGATGACGTTGTAAGAGTAAACGACATCCAGAAGATTAGACAGTATGTTCTACACATCATCGAAGCTTCTGAATTAGGAAAGTAATCTAGACTTTAGCTTGAATATATTAATCGACCTATCGTAAGGTAGGTCGATTTTTTTTTAATCAAATGTATATAGTAACACAAACTTACGGAATGATTTTTAATACCATTCCGTAAGTTTTTAATTTGAAATCATATCATATACCGCTCAAATCGAAGTTTGGCGTGTATTCCGACTTTGCGGAACGTCTGTCCTGCATGAAACCATTGAAACCCAGTTCAACGGCACGATTTAAGACATAATCATACTCAAACGTGGAAGTTCTGCGGTTAATCTTCGGATAGTTACGACAATTTTCGTTAGGGGTGTATTGGCTCATCAAGCTCAACAAGAAGTTTGAGGTATCTAAGTTTTGTGAGAGCCATTCCAAAAGTTTAACGCTATCGTGACGACCAGTAGGCAAAACGAGGTGTCTCACGATTAATCCACGCTTTAGGAGGTTGCCATCGTAAAGAAGTTTGCCTTGTTGATTATACATCTCTAGCACCGCTTTGGATGCTACTTCAAAATAGTCCATGCACTTGGAATACGTCGCCGAAAGGTTGGAATCGTAGTATTTTAAGTCAGTTAGATACACATCCACGTAGTTTTGCAAGGCTTTGAGAGTCTCTAAACTTTCGTAACCGCCACAGTTATATACCACTGGAATTTCCAGCTTGTGTTTGCAGATATCCAACGCCCGAACGATTTTGTCGGCGTAGTGTGTGGGAGTCACAAGGTTAATATTGTTAGCTCCCTGTTCCTGTAGTGATAGCATGATTTCAGCAAGGTGTTCCACGGTGATGTCTTTTCCAAAGGTTTCCGCACTGATATCGTGGTTTTGACAGTACACGCACCTCAGATTGCACCCACTGAAAAATATCGCACCGGAGCCGTCAGCTCCACTGATACAAGGCTCTTCCCAATGGTGCAACATGGATTTTGCGACCCTCACGCCCTCATGAACGCCACAATATCCGACCTGCGAAACCCTATCGACGTTGCAACGCCTTGGACATAGGTTGCACTCGCTCATGATAGCCTACCCTTGAAATCTTCGTAGCCGAACTCTTTAACAACTTCGATTCCAGTGTCTTCACGGTACACGGCAATGGATGGCAAAGGTGTTCCGTTGAACGTGTTGTTCTTGACCATGGTGTATATAGCCATATCACAGAAGACTAGCTTGTCGCCCTCATGTAGAGGCTCATCAAAAGAGTAATCCCCAATGATGTCACCCGCTAGACAGGTATTACCACCCAATCGATATGTGTACGCTTTTTCGTTCGGAAGTCCACTACCTACAACATTTGGACGGTAAGGCATCTCAAGAACATCAGGCATATGGCACTCTGCAGAAGTGTCTACAATTGCGATATCTACGCCATTTTGGATGGTATCGTATACACTAGTTACCAAATATCCACAGTCAAGAGCCACGGCTTCACCAGGTTCTAAGTACACATCTATGTTGTTGTACTTATCCTTAAAGTATTTGATACACTCAACCAACGTTTCTATGTCGTAATCAGGTTTGGTAATGTGATGTCCGCCCCCAAAGTTTATCCATTTCATGTTAGCAATGTATTTTCCAAACTTCTCATCTACGACTTTTATGGTTCTTTTTAGAGTATCAGCACCCTGTTCACACATGGTATGGAAATGTATTCCCTCTAATCCATCTAGTAAACTTTCGTCAATGTTTGATAAGGTAGTGCCAAGTCTTGAGCCAGTAAAGCATGGGTTATAGATGTCCGTCTCAATTTCTGAGTATTCAGGATTGACCCTCAAGCCACAACTTACGTGCTTTGATGAACTCAAAACCTTATCTTTATACTTGTTCCACTGTTTCGTGGAGTTGAAAACTATATGGTCACAGATTTGTAAAATCTCATCAAAATCTTGTGGTGGGTAGGCAGGGGAAAATATATGCGTCTCCTTGCCGAACTCCTCGTGACCGAGTTTAGCCTCATGAAGTCCACTTGCGGTAGTTCCGCTTAGATACTTCGCCATCAATGGATACTCACTAAACATTGAAAAACACTTCTGTGCTAGAAGAATCTTACAGCCAGTCCTATCTTGGATGCCTTTTAGAATTTCAAGGTTCTTAATCAGGAGCCTTTCGTCTAGCAGATAACAAGGTGTCTTTAGGTTTGAAATATCGATATCAAACATTTTAAAACTTCCTTTCTATATTAAAACTTTTAAATCCGAATATTCGTAATTCGGATTTTTATTAAAGAACATCTTTTCTCTAAACTTAGATTTATCACAGTTTATAAAGTTGTAGGTATGTATGCAATAGTACCATTGACCACTATAAAGTCGCATGTATCTTCTATTGAAAACATACCTACCATATTCATTTTGATTTATTTTAAATACATTCTTTTTTAAACCGTTACTATTACATAGTAGTATTTGATATCCATCATCTAATTTAACGACTTTTAAGCCGTTCTTGATAATGGGTTGTTTATCAGGGTCAAAAAAGAATTTTTCGTCATAGGAGTATGTTCTATTCTGTTGTATTCTAAATCCATCTTTAGTTTGATAATAACTTACTATGTGAAATAAAACGTCACAATCTAGATTAATGCTTCTATCCGAAGATATGATGTCAAACTTTTTAGAAGTCCTCATTTGAGCATAATTCGGATATCTAACCGATTTATCATATATTATATTTAAGTTCTGTATGAATAGCATAATAATCATCCTTCTAAAAATAGGTGGATTTTTTCAAACCCACCTACATATCTA
>CAZWRW010000152.1:0-4377 GCA_964636465.1 uncultured Ruminococcus sp.
ATACATTATAACAAATAGTTGACTAAACCCATTAGAGACTGTTTTAACTTTTATTTCTAGAGTTAAATGGTCTCTTTTTGTTTTTTTAGAATTAATTCCTACTTTTTTGATATGTAAAATATGTTTTAGGAGGTGGTGTTCACATGAAACACCTTAAAGTATGGTCTATCAGTATAGCATCAGCGGTGGCGTTACTGTTAGAGATTCTTATAAAATCCGCTAGGGTAGAGACTCAAAACAAGATAAACTATTACTTTTACCTATGTATAGGATTTTTCGCAGTAAGTATAGTCTTATCGATATTGAGCTATTTAAATAAGACTTTCGGTAAAAAGTTAGAGTACAAAAGCCTTTTCATATCAGGAATAATCCTATTCATATGCGGATATAACTTAATAACTGATAAGTTTGACTTAGTCCCTACGATATATTTTCCATCACCATCAAGAGTTTTGGGAGTCTTAGTAGAAGACAGAAGTTTAATATTAAAGTGTTTAGCATACTCATCAAGGTTGTTGAGTGTGGGATTTTTCGGAGGTGCTTTAGTAGGTATAGCTACAGGTATCTTGATAGGTTTCAATAAGCACGTAGCCTATTGGGTTAGCCCACTAGTTAGATTTATAGGACCAATACCATCTACAGCGTGGGTGCCTTTAGTTTTAGTAGTGTTTCCGACCACGATATCTGCTAGTAGTTTCTTGATAGCCTTGGCGGTATGGTTTCCAACTACGGTCATGACTAGTAGTGGAATATCCAACGTAGCGAACTCATTTTTTGAAGTTTCTGAGACGTTGGGTGCAAGTACTCTATATAAAGTATTTAAAGTTGGAGTACCAGCATCTATGCCAAGTATATTTATAGGATTGTTCAATGGAACGTGTTCAGCGTTCATAACTCTAATGACTGCCGAAATGCTCGGAGCTAAGTACGGTATCGGATGGTACGTAAACTGGCAAAAAGAAATGATGTGCTACGCTAACGTATATGCTGGTTTAATCATCATTGCGTTGACTTGTTCGATACTCATAACGTTACTATTTAAGGTTAAAGATAAACTTCTAGTATGGCAAAAGGGAGTGATAAAATGGTAGAAGATATTCAAACTGGAACTGGTGATATACTCATCACTGATGTGGTAAAGAAGTTTGTTCAACCCTCTAATGAAGAGGTTACCGCATTGAACGGTGTGAATCTGCATATAGAGTCAGGGTCATTTGTATCGTTCATAGGTCCATCGGGATGTGGGAAGTCCACATTACTTAGATTGATTGCCGGTCTAGATAGACCAACTTCCGGAACGCTCACCCTAGATGGTACACCTATAACCAAGCCTAGTTACGAAAGAGGTCTAGTTTTTCAAAATCCGACACTGTTTTCATGGTTGAACATATACAATAATGTGGCGTTTTCATTGAGAGCTAGGAAAATCTATAAAGAGAATAAACATCTAGTGAATGAGTACCTCGAACTTGTAGGCTTACAGGATTTTGCGAACTCATATCCACATCAACTGTCAGGTGGTATGGCACAGAGGGCATCCATAGCTAGAGCGTTGATAGGACATCCGAAAGTGTTACTATTGGATGAACCTCTCGGAGCGTTGGACGCTTTTACTAGAATGAATATGCAGGATGAAATCTTACGTATTTGGAAAGAAAAACACATGACTATGGTTATGGTTACTCACGATGTTGACGAAGCTATATACCTTTCGGATAAGATAGTAGTTATGTCTCCTAGACCCGCCAAAATTGAAAAGGTCATTGATGTGAACATCTTTAGACCAAGGGCTAGGAACACTCCTGAATTTTTAAGGCTAAGGTCGGAAATTTTGGAGATTTTAAACTTTGCTGGTAAGGTCGATGAGCCTAACTATTACATATGATAGTTTAACGCCAATTCGACAAACTATTTAGGAACGGTCAGAACCTGTTCCCCACACGGATACACAAGTTACACATTTGTGCGTAGAACGCACACCTACGTGGTTTATATGGAAATTCTCTCAAAAATACACAAGAAAAAGTATCAATTCATAAAGACTTTTAAATACTAAACATACTATAGATATATCATATACTATTTTTAAAATTTATTAAGGTTTGATTTTTTTCAATGTGTATATGTAGTAAACACGTACCTATGTGATTATAATATGTGTAACTCTTGTGTGCCGTTGTGTATACATATGTGTAAGAACGATACTCATATCGTTCTGTAATAGATTAAGAGGAGGAACTTTTATGAATTTGAAAAAGTTTTTAAGGGGATTTTTAGCGGTAGCGACTTCGGTTGCATTGGTTGCTGTAACTGGTTGTGGTAGTGGTAGCAGTAGTGATACTTCCACAAGTGATAGCACTGATAGTAGTTCTACTTCCACTACTGATGATGATTTTGTATTAAAGGTTGCATTGAACAACTCACTATGTGAAGCACCTATACAGATGGGTGTAGAATTAGGTTTCTTTGAGGCTGAAGGTTTAAACGTTGAACTCGTAAAGGTAGATGCTGCTCAAATGCCTGAGGCTATAGGTTCAGGTCAAGTAGATGCAGGTTTCGGACTGTTGGGCAAATACTTACAACCTATAGATAATGGTTTGGATATCAAGATAACTGCTGGTATACATACAGGTTGTATCAAGGTTTTAGTTCCAGAGGATTCCGACATACAAACCGTTGAAGACTTAAAGGGTAAGACGGTAGGTACTACAGGATTAGGTGCGGCAGCTCCTACTATCGTAACTAGACGTTCACTATACCATGCAGGTTTGAACGCCTCCGCTGACAACTGTGATGTAAACTTCGTAGTGTATAGTGGTAGTGATTTAGCTCAAGCATTGGCTAATGGTGCAGTAGATGCCATCGCCAATGGAGACCCACAGGCATCCATAGCACAACAGGAGTATAATCTAAGAGCCATCATAGACACCACTAGCGATGAAGAATACAAGGATGAGTATTGCTGTATCAGTTTTGTAACTGGTGATATAGCTGAAAACCATCCTGATATTGCAGATAAGTTTACTACTGCGGTTATGAAATCCGCACAGTATGTAGAAGAACATCCAGAAGAGGTTGCGAAGATTCAAGTTGAAAAAGAGTATGTTGCTGGTGATGCGGATTTCAATGCTAGTATCTTAGCGACTTACAACTATAAACCATCCGTTGATGGCGGTTATGAGGCTCTAAAGATTACCGTACCTGATTTACAAGCCATCGGTTTAATCAGTGCCGACAGAGACCCTGACGAGTTTATAGATAGTATAGTATATAGGTCTGATAACCTATCCGATGAGAGTATCCTCGGAAGTGATACCACTAGCGATACTAACAGTGACACCAATGACGACACCAACAATGATGGCAACTCCGCAGAGATAGGAGCGGAAAGTCTTGCAGATTGCTGTAATTAATCTTTAAATAATGCCAATTTGATAATTTCAGAACGCTCCTTTGGGCGTTCTGAATTGTAACAGCAATGTTAATGACTTTACAATTTTACACAAATGTGTTATAATATGTATGGAACGGATTGTTACCGTTCAACGAATTTTTCAAGGAGGTAAATTCATGAGCGAAGAAAATAACTATACTCGTTGCCTGTCATGTGCTGATTGCCATGTCAAGGCTTGTATGAACAAAGAAGAGGAAAAGTATCCAAAGTTTTGTTTGACCGCTAAAGTTGATCAGGATTTACTCGCTGAGGCTAAACAAGAATACTTTTCAGAAGATAATCAAAGGTTGGCTCTCACGGCTGCCGAAATAGAGGGTCAATTCTATGGGAAGTACACTAGAGTTCAAGAAACGATAGAGTTTATCAAAAGGTATGGAGCTAAGAAGGTTGGTATCGCTACGTGCGTTGGCTTGTTGAATGAGGCAAATATCTTTGCAAGTTTACTTAAAAAACACAACATAGATTTCTATGCTGTCGGATGTAAGATTGGTGCTATAGAAAAAAGTGAGATAGGTATCCCAGTGGAGAACACTCTAACTAAAGGCGAAAAGTACGAATCTATGTGTAACCCTATCATGCAAGCCAAGATTCTCAACGCCCAAAAGACTGACCTAAACATTATGATTGGTCTCTGTGTCGGTCACGATGCCCTATTCTTAAAGTACGTTGATGCCCCTACTACTGTGTTAATCGTCAAGGATAGAGTTACTGGTCATAACCCTGCAGTGCCTTTGTATACTTGCAACAGTATATATAGCAAAATTTAGTCCTGCAAGTTGATTATTGAATTTATGTTGAATCACCATATTATGTCTTGACAAGGTATTAAATACGTGCTATACTAACATCAGTACTTTTAAGAATAGACAGAATTGGAGGGGTCTCTGCTTCGGCAGAGGCTTCTCCGCTTTTTTATACTTATA
>CAZWRW010000153.1:0-4352 GCA_964636465.1 uncultured Ruminococcus sp.
TATATTGTATAAATAGGTTGGGGTGACAAAATGAAGGTCTTAATAGTAGAAGATGAGCCATCATTGAATAAGGTTATGTATAAGAAACTCAAAGCGGACGGTTTTCAGGTGGACAGGTGTTACAATGGCACAGAAGCTTTAGAGTACATCTACTACAGCAACTACGATGTGGTTCTATTGGATATTATGATACCTCCTCCGAATGGGTTGGAGGTTCTCAAAACACTTAGAGATGATGGCAACGATGTCCCTGTGATACTCTTGACGGCTATGGGTTCTGTTGAGGATAAGGTCAAGGGTCTTAAATACGGTGCGGATGACTACGTCGCTAAGCCGTTTTCATTTGAAGAGCTTGAGGCTCGTATGTATGCGGTCAGTAGGCGAAAATCTTCCAACGCCACGAACAAGTACACTATCGCAGATTTAGTCGTTGAATCGGATTCTCGAAAGGTTACTAGGGGCGGAAAAAATATAGAACTCTCTGCTAAAGAGTTTGCAATCTTAGAATATTTAATCAGGAACAAGAACACAGTTCTATCTCGTGACAAGATAGAACAGAACGCTTGGGATTTATCCTATGAGGGAGGCTCAAACATTGTAGATGTTTATATAAGGTATCTTCGTCAAAAGATAGATTCCGACTATGATGTAAAGTTGATACATACTAAGCGTGGTATCGGGTATATTTTAACAGATGATGCTCAAAATTTGTAACGGTTGAAATTAACATCAAATTACCATGAGATGGCGTGAATTTGTACCGAATTGGTGGCAGTTAGTGAATGCTTATCCACATAATTCCGTGTTTGGATGGCTTTTTGAATATAAAATTGACGTAAGTTTTCATGGTGCGTTTTAGGATATTTTCAAGCCATGTATTGGCTCGTCATCCTAATGGTTGGCAAAGTTGGCTCGAATTATGACTAATTCCATCCACTAATGAGCGATTAAATGTCATTAGTTGTATGGTTTTAATAGTAATTTGTTATTAACCATTGACTTTTTTGTTCACTTTTGATATACTATAACTAAGATGATAAAATTATTTTAGGTAGGGTGGTTTAATGGAATCAAATATAAACATTTTAGACGTTACATATGGCAAGTACACATTTAGACAGGATACTGGCAAGATAGTTCAAATTGACGATGGATTTACTAAGATTACTGGTTATACTAAGGAAGATATAGAAAACATCGGACTTAAAATGCTAGACCTCATCCCACAGGAAGATTTGTCTGACTATGTCACTGCTGTAGAGAAGAATCTATCAGTATATAATGAGTGTTATCTTGAACATCAAATCATAAAAAAGGATGGCACGAAGATGTACGTATTATGTTATGGTCGTGACACTTTTAGTGAAGAGTTCAACTGTGATGTTGGAAAAATCATAATCGCTGACGTTACCGACATGGTAGAAATTAAAGGTATCTTGAACAAGGTTCAGGAGATGTTTAATCACACCGTCGATAATGTGCCTAGTGGTATTGCAATCTATGAGGTTAAGGAAGATAAACATATCATACCGATTTTAGCAAACAAATCCTGTGTTGATATTTTGGACTTCGATGACGAAGATATGGTACTCTCAGGATACAATTCAAGTGAAATTTTCTTCAAAGAGGAAGATTACTATGAACTACTTGACGCTTTTAAACGTTTGGCAAACTTCGATATCACTGAATACAAACATCAATACGAGATAGTTAATAAAAATCATGAACCTCTATGGATAGACTTTAACTTGAAAATTTGTTCAAGTGATGATGGCAACCCTAAGATATATTTAGTCATGTCGGACGTTACAGGAATTAGGAATCAACTCGCAATGATTGACTATCAAAACCAACGTTACGAACTCATCCAAAACTTGACCAATGAGCTATATTTTGAGTACGATTTGGAAAGCGATACTATCACACTTCCAAACAATGTTGATACCATCTTCACTGGCAAGGATAAGACTAACACTCTTACAAACTTCTTTGGTGAAGTCGTCAAAAAGTTACTGAATCCTAAAGATGGTGACAAGTTCCGTGTGGTAGCTATGGATGCTATCAAGAACAATCAAGATGGTTACTATGAGTTCAAAATGAAGATATATCCAACGGATGTAAACTATCAGTGGTATCGTGCGGATTACATAGTTACACAAGATATTAATGGTCAAGGTAACGGTCTATTTGGTAAAATTGTCGATGTAAACGAAAATCACGTACTCAAACGTGAGATAGTTAAAAAACAGAACGTCATAGACAGAATATCTTCAATAGACACTATCACAGGACTACTTAACAAGACATCATTTTGTAACAAGTTCGATGAGACTATTAAAACTCTAGACTTGAACGAGAAGTGCTGTGCAATCATCAGTGCTGATATTAACGACTTCTCTTATGTAAACGATAACTTTTCATATGAAGCCGGTAACAATATGCTTATCGAATATGCAGACCTACTATCAAATCAGGAGATTTACTTGCTATGCTGTCGTGTATACTGTGACTTCTTCTACTGCTTGGCATACACTGATATGTCCCGTGAAGAGTTATTGAACGCTATTAACGAATCCAACGATGTATTCAACGTGAGACAAAAGAAGAACTATCCAGCAGGGGATATACGAATCTGTGCAGGAATATACTTCATAGAATCCAACGATGTGATTAGTACTATCTGTATGGACAACTGCGACTTAGCAAGGCGAAGTATCAAAGGAGACAAGTTACATACTAAGGTAGCCATCTACAACAATGAGATGCGTAACAAGCGTAGTCGAGAAAAAGCCATAGCCTCAGAACTAAACGATGCCATCTCAAAAGGCAAGATAGAAGTATTCTTACAACCTAAGTTTAATATGGAAACTTTCAAAATCATTGGTGCGGAGGCACTCTCACGTTGGCGTAACAATGATGGCACTTTAAGAGCCCCATTTACTTTCATACCTATACTAGAAAATTTGGGATACGTCGTGGAATTGGATTTCTACGTATATGAACAAGTCTTGAAACTCATGCACAAGTGGAGTGAACAGGGTGTGAAACTTATGCCAATCTCTGTGAACTTTTCAAGGGTGCATACCAACTATGAAAACTTCGTAAGTAGGATAATCTCATTAGCGGATAAGTATCAAGTGGATAGGTCTTATATAGAGATTGAAATCACTGAGAGTGCATTCGCTGAAAATACTGACGTGCTAATCAATAATATGAATCGTATCCGTGATGCAGGTTTCAAGATAGACATAGACGACTTTGGTATAGGCTACTCATCATTGGGAATACTGCTTGATACTCCAGTGGATATCATCAAGATTGACAAGAAGTTCATAGACGATTTGAACTCATCATCTTTTAAACAGAACTTTTTGAAACAGTTGTGTATACTCATCAATACGACCAACAAGGAGATTATCTTCGAGGGTGTGGAACTTAAAGAACAGTCGAAATTCCTCTGTGATTGTGGTTTCTATATGGCTCAAGGTTGGCTATTCGATAAGGCTATACCTATCAGCGAGTTTGAGAGCAAGTACATATACACTGATGAAAATCAACCGTAAATATAGAAGTTATGAATTGCGGAACGCCTTGGCGACGTTCCGCAGTTTTTATGATATATTAAAAGTTGTGTATACATCCAAAATTTTCGTTACGCACTCTGGAATTTGTGAAAAGTCTGCAATGGCTGAATAAGGTTTTTTATAAGGGTCGTCTTGCAACAGCGGAACGAAATAGTAATGGTTATAGTTCAATAAAGCTCCTATGTTCTTAGCCGAACCTGAAAGAGCATCATTAGTAGCAAGAGCTATCAAGACTGGTTTTCCGTTGCGTAGGTGGGATTTCACTGCCATAGTTACGGGGGTATCCGTGATGGAGTTTGCCAACTTTGACAACGTATTACCCGTACATGGACACACTACCATGATATCAGTTAAGTTTTTAGGGCCAATGGGTTCAGCATCCTTTATGGTTAAGATAGGGGACTTTTCGCAAATCTCGGAGAGCCTTTTAACCTGTTCGGAGGCGTCGCCGAACCTTGTATCTATGGTACTAGCGTTAAAAGACATCACTGGGACGAGTTCAGCACCTAGAGACTTTAAAACTTCCGCCTGTTGGAACGCCTTGCTAAAGGTACAGAACGACCCACACATGGCAAATCCGACTTTTACTCCTTTTAGATATTTCATATTTGAAAAAATCACCTCTTTTGCATTTTGCAATAGACCATACGAAATCGTGTCGGAAAAAATTTTTTTAAAAAAGTTCAAAAAAACTCTTGACATTTAAAAAGTTTTGTGGTATACTAATCAAGTCGGTTGATGATGGGATGTAGCCAAGCGGTAAGGCAA
>CAZWRW010000154.1:0-4287 GCA_964636465.1 uncultured Ruminococcus sp.
ATATAGCGAGTCTGCTAAAGTTTTTAAGAAAAGAGGTTTTTACTTTGGATTTAAACATGGTTCAATACCTTGCAAAGCTCAGCAAGTTGACTTTCACTGACGATGAGTTGAAGTCTATGGCTGACGATATGACAAGTATCATTGAAGTTATGGATACTGTTAAAGAGATGGACGTAAAGTACGATGCTATGAAGAATCAAAACGTGTACATCAACGACCTACGCCCAGAGATTAAAGATGATTACCCATCACACCCAACCAACGTTGAGGAAGTTAAGAAGAACTCTCGTAACAACTTTCTTAACGAACTCCGTGAAGATGTCAATAAGGAAAGTTTCCCAACTGAAAAGATTCTACAGAATGCAACTAACAGCGGAAACTGTTTCGTAGTGCCTAAAGTAGTTGAGTAAGGAGCGTGTGTCATAAAAATGGAAATTACATCATTAAAGATTAGAGACATCCGAAAGATGCTTGACAGTAAAGAGGTATCTTCTGTAGAGGTTACCAAGGAGTATCTAAGTAGGATTAAAGCCATAGATGGTAAGCTAGAGAGTTATATCACAGTGACAGAAGATAAGGCTCTAGCACAGGCTGAGGAGG
The DNA here is from genome assembly GCA_964636465.1 of uncultured Ruminococcus sp. GTDB lineage: Bacteria > Bacillota > Clostridia > Oscillospirales > Ruminococcaceae > UBA5884. The sequence continues at coordinate 601 of CAZWRW010000154.1, forward strand.
CTCAAAAGGTCATCGATAGCGGTAACGCTAAGGATTTGACAGGTATTCCACTAGCCATAAAGGATAACATCTGTACTGAGGGCGTAAAGACTACTTGCTCTTCAAAGATGTTAGGAAACTTCGTGCCACCTTACAACGCTACAGTCATGAACAAGTTGAATGACCAAAACATCGTAATGTTGGGTAAGGTCAGCATGGACGAGTTCGCAATGGGTGGTTCAACACAGACTTCCGCATTTGCTAAGACTAAGAATCCATATGACTTAAACAGAGTTCCAGGAGGTTCTTCAGGAGGTTCAGCATCTAGTGTATCAGCTAGTTTGTGTGCTGGTGCATTAGGTTCAGATACTGGTGGTTCTATTAGACAACCTGCATCATTCTGTGGAGTCACAGGACTAAAACCAACCTATGGCAGAGTATCTAGATATGGTTTAGTAGCGTTCGCATCATCATTAGACCAGATAGGCCCATTGTGTAAGGACGCTCACGACTGTGCAATCATGTTGAACGCTATCGCAGGTTGGGACAGTCTAGATGGTACAGTCGCTAAGAAAGACGTTCCAGACTTCACTGCTAAGATAGGACAATCCATCAAGGGATTAAAGGTTGCACTACCTAAAGAGTTCTTTGCAGATGGTATCGATGAGAACGTTAGAAACGCAGTATTAAAGGCTAGTGAAGTATACAAATCCATGGGTGCTGAGCTAGTAGAATGTTCTATGCCATCTTTGAAGTACGCAGTACCAGCATACTACCTAATATCTTCTGCTGAGGCATCATCGAACCTTTCAAGGTATGATGGTATCAAGTACGGTCACAGAAGTGAAATCGGTGACAACTTCAACGAACTTATCGCAAACTCCAGAAGTGAGGGCTTTGGTGATGAAGTTAAGAGAAGAATCCTATTAGGAAACTATGCGTTATCCAGTGGTTACTATGATGCTTACTACGGTAAGGCTCTAGCACTTAAAGAAAAGATTTCCGAGGAGTACGCACAGATATTTGAAAAGTGTGACGTAATCTTGACACCTACAGCACCATCAGTGGCTTATGGCGTAAATGAGAACGTATCCGACCCAGTTAAGATGTACCAAGCTGACATATGCACGGTAACTGTGAACATAGCTTCACTACCTGCAATATCTACGCCATGCGGTTACGATGCTGACGGTATGCCTATAGGTATGTCCATAGTAGGTAAAAAGTTTGACGAGCAGACTATCATACAAGTTGCTGACGCTTACGAAAAGCAGTTCAACGTAGTCGCTCCTAGAATATAAGGGGAGGAGTTTTAAGATATGTCATCATATATTCCAGTAATCGGTTTGGAAATCCACGCCGAACTATTGACTAACTCAAAGGTATTCTGTACTTGTAATGCAGAGTTCGGAGGTAGTCAAAACTCAAGATGTTGTCCAACGTGTACAGGTATGCCAGGTACTCTACCAGTAATCAACCAAACCGCTGTAGAGTATGCTATCAAAGCAGGATTTGCATTAGGTTGTAACATCAATAAGCACTCTGTATTCGATAGGAAGAACTACTTCTATCCTGACCTACCAAAAGCTTATCAAATCTCACAGTTGAACCTACCACTATGTATAGATGGTATCGTTCCAATAGAGGTAAACGGCAAGACTAAGAACATCCGTATCAATAGAATACACCTCGAAGAGGATGCCGGTAAGTTAGTCCATGACGATTATAACGGTGTATCTCTAGCGGATTACAATAGATGTGGTGTGCCACTAATAGAAATCGTTACAGAGCCTGACATCTCATCCGCTGACGAGGCTAAGGCTTTAGTAGAAAAGATATCATTACTATTGCAGTACGCTGGTGTCTGCGACTGTAAGATGGAACAAGGTTCTTTAAGAGCTGACGTAAACGTATCTATCATGAGACCTGAAGATACTGAGTTCGGTACTAGAACAGAGTGTAAGAACTTAAACTCTATCAAGGCTATAGGTAGGGCTATCGATTACGAAATTAAGAGACAATCCAACGTTTTAGACATGGGTAAGAGAGTAATCCAAGAGACTAGACGTTTCGACGACAACAAGGGCGAAACTAAGTCCATGCGTAGCAAGGAAGATGCTCACGACTATCGTTACTTCCCAGAGCCTGATATCCTACAGGTAAACTTCACTGATGAAATGTTGGACGAAATCAAGGCTAAACTTCCAGAGTTACCTCACAAGCGTTTGGAAAGATACATCAATGTATACGGTTTGAATCCAAAGGATGCTAAGATTATCGTAAATCAAAAGAAGATTTCCGACCTATTCGACGATACACTAAAGGTTTACAACAGTCCAAAGAGTGTGGCAAACCTAATCGTAGTGGAACTTCTAAGACGTATAAACCTAGGCGAAGTATCTTTAGACAACCTACCTAGTGCCAACGATATCGCTAAGTTAGTAGAACTCTCCGATACTGAAAAGGTATCTAAGAACGATGCTAAACAGCTACTCCGTTATATGTTGGATACTGGCAGAAATCCTGAAGACCTCGCTAAAGAACACGGTATGCTAATCGTGAACGATACCGCTAAGGCTGAAGAAGTCATCACTAAGGTTTTGGCAGACAATCCAAGCACCGTAGAACAGTATGTAAACGGCGAAAAGAAAGTTTTCGGTTTCTTGATGGGTCAATGTACTAAGGCTCTAAAGGGCGTATGCACTACCAAGGCTATCAAGGAGATTTTGGACAGAAAACTCTCTGAGGCTGAAACTTCCGCAAGTAGTGAGGAAAAAAAAAGTGAAGTCGTAGAGGATACACAATCCAACGTGGTTGAAGATAAGTATACTACCTACACTAACACCAACAAATACGTACCATTCACCGACAAGGACAACGTTCTTCAAGTGGATGGCAACACTCTAACTAAGGTCTTCGACCTCGCAGAAGCTAAGGCTAACATCGGTAAAGAGATAGAGTTCAAAGCTTGTGTTCATAAGGTTAGACAGATGAGCGGATTCTCATTCGTAGTGTTGAGAACTTCAAGATATCTAATACAGTCTATCTACAACTCTCAAGATTGTAAGGATAGTTTGGACGGTATCAAAGAGGGATGTTTCGTAAACGTCAAGGGCGTAGTGACTGAGAACGAAAAGGGATTCCATGGCATAGAGGTTAAGTTGACTGCTATCAGTATGATTTCTAAGCCATCCTATGAATACCCATTACGTGTATCAGATAAGAAACTTGGCTGTGCTTTAGATGTAAATCTAGATAACCGTTCCGTAGCATTGAGAAACTCTCAACAGAGGGCAATCTTTAAGCTACAGGAAGGTATCGTAGGAGGTTTCCGTGAGTTCATGATAGACAACGGATTTACAGAAATCCATACCCCTAAGATAGTTGCTCAAGGTGCTGAGGGTGGTGCTAACATCTTCCGTTTGGACTACTTCGATAAACCAGCATTTTTGAATCAGTCTCCACAGTTCTACAAACAGACCGCCGTTGCATTCTTTGATAGAGTTTTCGAGATAGCTCCAGTATACAGAGCTGAAAAACACGCAACTTCTAGACACATAAACGAGTACATCGGTTTGGACTTCGAGATGGGTTACATCGACAGTATGTACGACGTTATGGCTATGGAAACTGCTATGCTTCGTTACGTTATGAGTTATCTAAAGGAACACTATCAAAATGAGATAGAAATCCTAAACGCTGACGTTC
>CAZWRW010000155.1:0-4283 GCA_964636465.1 uncultured Ruminococcus sp.
AAAAAACTATTAATAAACGCCAACTTAACAACATGGATTTGCCTTCGGCAAATTTAAGGAACGTCGTGGGCGACGTTCCGTACATTGGATTTTTAAATTTTTAAATTGCCGTTAATTTAGACTTTTTTCAAACTCTTGGAGGAGTTCCCCAACGGTATCCACGGCGATGACGTTCTCAAACTCTGCAACATCGGACTTTGTTTTAAATCCGAAACCGTAGGTAACTCCGATAAAGTCTACATTTGCACCCTTAGCACCTACGGCATCAAAATGGCTATCGCCAATTAACACAACCTCGGATTTATCAACACCGAAAGATTCTATGCACTTTTCCACGATATCAGCCTTAGTTAGTAAACCGCTAGGGTCTGAACCATAGATGTAATCACAACGTTGAGCAATCCCAACGTGTTGTAGGAGCGTCTTTGCGAAGTTTTCTTGTTTGTAGGTAGCCACCGCAATCTTGATGTTGTGTGATTTCAACCAGTCTAGCAACTCAAAGATTCCATCGTAGATACTGACATTAAAGAGGTTATCGCCTGTGTAGTAGCCACGAAAAGTTTTTACAGCAGTATCAACCATAGTTTCGTCCAAGTGGCAGATGTCTCTAAAAGAGTCTTGCAACGGTGGCCCTATGAACTTCAAAATCTTTTCCAAAGGCAGAGGAGCAAGATTTAACTTTTCTATCGTCAACTTGATACAGTCTATTACCCCCGCTGATGTGTCTATCAACGTTCCATCCAAATCGAACAGAACCGCTTTATAATCTTTCATTGAAATGTCTCCTTATGATTAAACTTTTGGGCATTCAAATTTGTCATAACCCAAAAATCCCCTTACCGCATGATAAGGGGATTTTATAATACAGAACTAATATAAATTAGTCGTTGTTGACAGCTTTCATAGATAGAGAAATTCTCTTCTTGTCTTCGTCAACTTCAACTATCTTAACCTTAACCTGTTGACCTACGGAAAGTACGTCCTTAACGTCGTTTACTCTTTCCCTAGAGATTTGGGATACGTGGATAAGACCATCTACACCATCGATAATCTGTGCAAAAGCACCAAAAGGTGTGATAGATACGATAGTAGCGTCAACCTCGTCGCCCTCTTTGTAGTTAGTAGTGAACTTAACCCATGGGTTATCCTCAGCTTTCTTGTGACCTAGAGAGATACGTCCAGCTTCCTTGTCCATATCCTTGATGTACACTTCGATAGTGTCACCTACAGATACTACTTCCTTTGGATGCTTGATTCTCTTCCAAGATAGCTCGGAGATGTGTACCATACCATCGATACCACCTAGGTCTACGAAAGCACCATACTTAGTTAGGGACTTAACGGCACCAACCTTAACGTCGCCTACCTTTAGAGTTTCCCAACATTCAGCTTCTTTAGCTTCTCTTTCAGCCTTAGTAACAGCCTTAACAGAACCTACAGCCTTCTTCTTACCCTCGTCAACTTCGATAACCTTAAACTTAATCTTGTGCATTACTAGACCGTTTAAGTCTTCGCCCTTAGGTACGCCTACTAGTGATGCAGGTATGAATATAGTAGTACCTGTATAAGATACTATTACACCACCGCCTACTACTCTAATTACTGTACCCTCTAGGGTTTCGTCATCTTCGTAAGCCTTGACTATCTTGTTGAAGCCATTAGCCTTTTCTACAGCCTTTCTTGAAAGGTATGCTACGCCATCAGCGTCGTTTACCTTTAACACGATAAGCTCGATATCGTCGTCAACCTTAACGATATCTGAAGGCTTTAACTTAGGGTCGTCAGTTAAATCATCCTTAGAAACATAGCCAGTGTGCTTGGTGCCTAGGTCTACGATAATTTCGTTATCTTCGACTTTAACTACCTTGGCAGTAACCTTCTCTCCTGTATGTATTTTTTTGAAAGACTTGTTAAGCATAGCCTCGAAGTCTTCAGTTTCAACATTATTGTTTTTCAAATTCTCCATGTGAACTTGAACCTCCTTTATAAGATAGGCTGGTGTCGATGCACCTGCCGTGATACCAATATTTTGCACGTTAGAAAAGTCTAAACCCTCAAGTTGGGATGCGTTTTCTACGTGATAGCACCTGTCGCAATGGTCTTTGCAGACGGTGTAGAGTTTCTTGGTGTTAGAACTGTTCATGCCACCGACTATCACCATAACATCGGATTTTTTAGCAAGTTCGATACTTTCGCTTTGCCTACGTGAAGTAGCATTACATATAGTATCAAAGATTTCTGCGTTCGCACACTTAGCGAGGGTTTCTTGGCACTCCCTCCAAACCTTGGTGTTAAATGTGGTCTGTGAGACCACCGCTAGATGGCTATCTTTAAGATTCTCCAATAAGTTTTCCAAATCGGAGCGAGTCTCAAAAGTGTAGATAGTACTGCCATCCATACAGTGACCGATTATGCCCTCAACTTCGGCATGATTTCTATCACCGGCTATCAAGATGGTATATCCTAACTTGGATTTCTCTTCGACTATCTTATGAATCTTTGAGACGAATGGGCAAGTAACGTCAACGTACGGATTTCCTTGAAATTCTAGACGTTCAAGGACTTTCTTAGGTACGCCATGTGTACGTATGATTACCTTTTCACCTTTTGCAAGTTCGGCGACATCCTCGACGGCTCTAACACCACGAGTTTCTAAGTCCGCAACTACGTCACGGTTGTGTATGATTTCGCCATAAGTAGCCAAAGTGTTGCCATCTTTTAAGCGTTCTATTTCATTATACACTATTTTCATAGCTCTGTCAACACCAAAACAGAAACCACTATAATTAGCAATAGTAACTTTCATAAAATTTTTAATTTGAACCCTCTACGAGTTCAGTAATAGCCTCCATGATTTTATGTTTTACTGGCTTTAAGTCTCTAGCGGTAGGACTTTCAGGGAGTGTAAACTCATCAGCGTGGATGGGTTTACCGTACTTGACAGTGACTTTACTTCTAAAGTGAAGTTTTTCCCCCTCGAAGACTATTCCCACTGGGATTACGTCAGCTTTTGACTGTGCCACTATTAGAGCAACTCCAGACTTTCCTTTACCGACTTTGCCATCTTTGGAGCGTGTACCCTCTGGGAAGATTACTAAATTTCTACCCGAATCTAGTTTCTCTCTGGAAGTCTCTATGACTTGCATATCGCCTTTGCCCCTAACCACTGGAAACGCTCCCAAACTAGTAATCAAGGCACGGAAGAACGGATTTTTAAAGAGTTCCTCTTTAGCCATATATGAAAAACTTCTGCTCACTGGGATGGTTATCAGGACAGGGTCAGCGTAGCTCCTGTGATTACTGGCGTATATGTACGATTTGGAATTGTCTATGTTCTCCAAACCCTCATACGTGAGATTATACGTAACTTTGTAAATCACAAGTAGCACCTTTCGGATTAGAGTAGTAAAAACTTTCTTCAAACTCAACGGTGACACCTCTTTAACTAGAAACCTTAGCTATCAAGCTTAGGATGTGTTCTACAACCTCATCTTGAGACATACTTGTAGTATCCACTAAGGTTGCATCTTGGGAACGTTTTAAAGGTGCGACTGCTCTGTGGCTGTCGTCGTAGTCACGTTGATTTATGTCGCTTAGGATATCGTTCCAACATGGACAGTTAGGCGTGTCTTTCAATTGAGCGTAACGTCTGTTAGCACGTTCTTCCGCTGAAGCCGTCAAGAAGATTTTCAAGTCAGCGTTAGGTAGAACCACCGTCCCGATGTCCCTGCCATCCATGATTACGTCGTTAGCATTGGCTATGTTGCGTTGCAAGTCTAGCAAGAACGCCCTAACCTCCGGAATGGCTGAAACCTTTGATGCACCTTTTGACATCAACGGAGTTCTAATGTGGTCTGAAACGTCTTCGCCGTTCACCACGACCCTTTGGACACCCTCGACATATTCTAAACGTATATCCAACTCTTTTAAGAGTTCTACCACCTTTTCAGTTTGGAAACTCTCCGCACCGTGATGGTAACAATAGTATGCAATAGACCTATATAAAGCACCAGTGTCTATATAGATGTATCCTAACCTTTGGGAAATCTCTTTGGCTATGGAGCTTTTACCCGCACCTGCGGGACCGTCTATTGCGATTTTGATAGTAGCCATTAAAAAAAGTAACTCCTTAACATTAGGTTATTATATCTAATTATATCACACTATAAAATAAAAAGTGTGAATAAAATGTTAAGTTTTCCAATAGTTTTTAGAATTTTTTTTAAAATAGAGTGGCTTTTTTGCACTTTTGCTAGAAATTCACCTTATTATGGAACGCTGTG
>CAZWRW010000156.1:0-4278 GCA_964636465.1 uncultured Ruminococcus sp.
AGTAGTAACCTCTTCTGTGGTAGTGGTGATTTCTTCGGTAGTAGTAACCTCTTCTGTAGTAGTGGTAGTCTCTTCAGGTTGAGTTACAGTAGTGTTTCCGCCCTCGTACCAAGTACCGAATGTGTAGTTTTCGTCAATCTCACTAGCACTGCTTATGATGTCGTCAATCTCATCAGTACCGTCACCATACTTGTTGTAAAGTCCAGCTATAGCCATGATGAAACTACCGTTATAGTCAAGGGCAGGTTCAGTACAAGAGTAGCTGTCTGTGCTGTCGTCATATGAGCCGTTAGCATCAGTTGGACCACCGACTAATGCACCATATAGGGTGTAAGTAGCGGAACTCTTGTTAGGGTTAGCTGCTCTGTGGTGGATGTTCACTGGATAAGTATCACTGTAACCTATCAAGTAACTTCTACCTTGAGGGTTGTCACCTAAGAGGTAATCCATTTGACTCTTAGCGTATGTGTAGTACTGGTCGTTGTTTGTAGCGTCAGCGTACTCCATAGCGTACATCTGCCAAGCACAGTTATAACGGGATGCTCCCCAACCTCCGCCGATTGGATAGTAAGCTTGACTATAGTTAGTGTTTAGCTTATCCATTTCAAACTTGACTTCATTGGTAAATGATGTGCCAAAGCCTAATTGTGATAGTAGGGTAGAGTATCCGCCCCAAAGTTTATCCCAAGAGTATACCCAGTAGTCGTACTCACCGTTGTATACGCCATCTTGTGGAACGATTGGACTATAACTACTGATAGTTCCATTAGCTAGGTGACACCATAGGTCGCCCCAAGCGATATCATCCTTTTGTGAACCACTGGAATAGTAAGAACCTACACCATCATAAGTTGCATTAACGTATGTAGAACCGAACTTCTGTAGAGCGTTAGCATACTTTAAGCATTCGTTAGCGTAGTCAGCATCGACTTCTTTAAGTGCCATGGACGCACTAGCCAATGCAGCTGCCATTTGACAAGCAGTATCTGTGGAGTTCTTGGACTTAGTAGCCCAATATGTAGGTCTATTCATGGTTTGGGTTTCAGGAGATGACCATTCATTGTGGTCTTGGTCGCCACCCACCATGTAACAGAAAGTCACTACATCGTCGTTGTCGTCAAGATATGTAACCTTCATGAAGTAGTCGCACATCTCTTTTAGGATGTCAAAGAGGTGGTCTTTAGAGCCAGTCTCTTCAAAAGCCTGTGGGTATTGATAGTATGCCCATGCTAAGTTCGTAGATGAGTATGCCATCGTCATGGTGAACTTTAAGTGGTCACCTGCATCGTGGAAACCACCAGATACGTCTACAGTATCTGAACCGCCGTTAGCCTCCTTGATGACTGCCTTTTCAGTAGCAGTTAAGCCTTGTGCATCGTTAAGGGATGCAGTAGCATCATAAGTGTGACAGTTACCTCTCCAAGTTAGACAGTTTTCGTCTACTTCTGTACCACACTGTTGTCCATCGTAGAAGTATAGTGATAATGCGAGAGCATCACCATAGTTTATAGTGGTCTCAGCAGAAACGGTTGTTGGTGCAACTACAGTGGCTGAAGTCGCCAACATGGTAGCACTCATCACTCCTGCGACAGTCTTTTTAATTTTTGAGTTCATAATTTAAGAACGCCTCCTAAAAATAAATAGTTTTTAGTTTTAATATCCGTACAAACGCAATATTGATAACATGATTATAACATTATTTTTTGGAATTTTCAAGTGACAAACAGAAATTCTAATATAATATACAGAAAACATCACGGCTTTTTAGTGATTTTGCTAAAAAAGTTTGGCGAAACAGTTACACTCCATTCCCACATACGATTTTGATTTTAAACAAAAAACGGAACGCCTTTAATGGGCATTCCGTGAATTTTTTTAGTTATGATAAATCTACAAACTATTCAGCTTCAGTTTCAGCCTCAGCAGTTGTGGTAGCCTCTTCAGCCTCTGTAGATGCTGATTCAGTTGTAGCGGTGGTAGCAGTAGTAGTATCTTCAGCGTATGGGAACTTAGAAGATTTTTCGATTACTGAGTTAGTATTTACATCGTAGTAAAGGTCGTTGTAAGTAACCTCTATGCTGTCGGTGTACTCTTCCGCCTTGGATACGTAATCATCATAGTAGTCTGTAGTGTCACCAGTAGACATATCGTACATGATAAAGTTTAGAATGTTATCTTCAACGTACTGCTCATCGATTGGTAGACGTTCTATGATATGGTAACCGTAAGAAGTCTCAACTATGTCACTGATTTGGTTATCTTCTAGTGCCATGAAAGCGTCTTCAAATTCAGTTACCATGGTACCCTCTTTGAAGTAGTAACCATCGACTGTGCCATCATCGTTGACAGTTTCGCCAGTATCTTCGTTATACTCTGCTAGTAGAGTATCGAAGTCTTCACCTGCTTGTAGCTTAGCAAGAACTTCTTCTGCCTTAGCCTTGATTTCAGCCTTAGCAGCTTCTGCACTAGCATCGTTCTTAGCCTCGATTTCAGCCTTTTCTTCGTCTGTAGCATCGTCAGGGATTTCCTCAGTATCGTACTGTAGGTTTAGTGTGCTAAATAGGATGTGTTTGCAGTGGTAGTACTCTGGAAGTACGTTTTCTCTCATGTCATCCTCGTAAAGGGTACGGATTAACTTGCTCTCTAAAGCCTGTCTAGTGATGGATTTCATGTAGAGTTCCTTAGTGCAGTAGGTACTAGCTAGATACTCTTCAAAGGTATCATACTGCTTGGTGTCGCTACTCTCATATGATTCCTTGTACTCTTCATAGGTGTTGTCTACGTCTGCGAGTTCCTCGTCAGTGAGTTCAATGCCGTAATCCTTAGCCATAAGCTCCACGGAGTAGTTATTGGTTAGGAAAGTAGTAACATAGTCTTTAAGAGCACTAAGTTTTTCTCTTCTGTCTTCTTCTGCGGTTTTAGCCTCAGTAGTTACGTTTCCGTCCTCATCAGTGACTTCTTCTACATCTTCGCCATCCCAGTAGGTATCGTCGCCGTAGTCGAAGGAGTATTTGAGGTTCATGAAGTAGTATCTATACTCTTCTATGTCTATATCGTAGCCACCAACGTTCATGATAACGCCGTCAGTGATTTCGTCAGTATAGTCAAGGTTGTCAGGGAGAGTTACAGCTGTAGTGGTATCTGAAGTGTCGTCCTCACTATCTGATGAATCATCAGTTGAAGTGTCATCCACTGAAGAGCTATCTGTACCAGTATCGGAAGTATCATTAGTGCCACAACCGGTGAATAGTGTAGCCATCATGGATACGGACAGTAAACCTATTAAAATTCTTTTATAAACTTTCATAATATTTCCTCGTTAATTCAAAAATTTGGTGCGGTTAGCACTACGATATACATTATAGCATATAACAACGCCTAAATTGTGACGATTTCATGAAATTTTAAAGTTTTTTTTTATGCTGATATATTAGTTTCAAAAATTTAGTTTTCATAGTTGATTTTTTTGTGTACTTTGTGATATAATATCTATTAGAAAAATTTTTAACGTTGAGATTTTTTTTAAAATCTCATGTAGGGAACTGGCTATTACTGTTCCTGAATTTGCGTTAATCATAACAACTTTTAAGGAGGTATTTTTTTTGAAAAGTATTATCAAGAGGGTAGTATCTTTAGCAACATCTGCGACGATGTTGGCAACGGCAACTATCATGCCGAGTACTGTAACCGCTCAAGAAAGCACTGGTGAGTACAACTACGCTGAGGTACTACAGAAGTCTCTATACTTCTATGAGGCACAACAATCCGGTGAGCTTCCTGAATGGAACGAGGTAGAATGGCGTGGAGATTCTACTACTAACGACTACATCACGGGCGGTTGGTTCGATGCTGGTGACCATGTGAAGTTTAACTTACCTATGTCATATTCCGCAACTATGTTGGCTTGGGGATTATATGCCTATGCTGATGGCGTAGAAGAGTGTGGTCTCGGAGAAACCTACAGAGAAAATCTAGACTTCGTATTGGACTATCTAGCACGTTGTGACCTTGGCGATGAAGTAGTCTATCAAATCGGTGACGGTGCTGCCGACCACAAATGGTGGGGTTCTGCGGAACTTATCGAGCTTGAAATGGAACGTCCATACTATACTTGTAAGGCATCATGTGTGACTGGTTCTATGGCTGCCGCTTTGGCTGCTGGTGCTTTGGCTCTCGGTGAGGATAGTGAAAAGTATGACTACTACATCGAACACGCTAAGAACCTTTTTGAAATCGCTGATACTTACCGTTCCGATGATGACTACACCGCCGCCGCTG
>CAZWRW010000157.1:0-4265 GCA_964636465.1 uncultured Ruminococcus sp.
TAAAAATCAATCAAAGATTGATTTTTCTAGGAACGGTCACAGCCCGTTCCCTACACAGGATTTTCAAATTCTCACAGATATGTGAATTTTTTACACGGAACGCCCACATCGGACGTTCCGCAATTTGATAAATCTACACTATCATAAAATCTTTTTCTTTTTGAAGACTATAACACAGATGATAAATACCACTACACTTAGAGCTATCACAAAAGGATATCCATGTTTAAGCTCTGGCATATTCTCGAAGTTCATGCCGTACCAACCTGTTATTAAGGTCAATGGGTAGAATATCGAGGTGATGATGGTTAGAAATTGCATATTATCATTCTGTTGTTTGTTAATCTTGTCGTTGTTGGCTTCTTTTACCTGAGTAGCATAATCAAGTAGTTGTTTGGTCTTATCCATGAGCCTGTCGGCACGGTCAGTTAAGATACCGAAGTATCTAAGTTGGTCTCTTTGGAAGAACTTGTTTTCATTCTCTTCAAGTTCTCTGCAGAGGTCGACCATCTGTTCGTAGTAGGTGCGTAGGATTAACAACTGTTTTCTGATAGGCACAAACTTCTCTTGGAAGTGGTGTTCCTTATCATGAAGAATGTCATCTTCTAAGGACATGAGGGTGTTTTCAAAGTCATCGATGAGACCTGTACCCCTGTTTATAAAGTAGAGTACAAAATTGTACAAGAATCTCTCTTTAGTATCGCCTTGGTTGGAACTACGTTGCATGATACTCTTAATCATCCTAATTGCGAAGTTGTTATTATCGACTATCACAACATGGTTGGCATTTATGAATATCATGAGGTTGTACCTAAAGCCTATAACGTCTATTAGACTAGGTATGCAAAGCGTTCCAAAGAGACAGTTCATATGGTTTTCCATCTTACAGAAAGAAACGTCTGAAAGTCTGTACTCACCCTCGAAAGACATATTTAACTTTTTTAAAACTTCGGGGTATTCAGCCTCGTTTACCACGGTAACACATGAACAGTCGTGTGTTAGGATGTAATCCATAGAGGTTTCACATAACTTTTCACCCAATAGGTACATAACCATCGCAATCACTCCAATCTATATTTCTCTAATACTATTATATAGTATGTAGTGAAAATATTCAAGTACCTTAGCGAAATTATGTTTTTCCTCCACAGATACATGATTCCTTTTGTAGGGAACGGGCTGTGACCGTTCCTTAAATTTGCCGAAGGCAAATCATAAATAAACCATTATTAAAAATCAATTTTTTTGTAAGGAACGTCGCTCAAACCATTCCGCAAAATGTGAAATCTTGTTGACAACCCCGCAGTTTGATAGTATAATAATATAAGTATTATTGTGTAAACTAAAAAAATCAAGCCGTTACGGCAATAACATTTTTGGAGGTTTTTAGTATATGAAACATGAGCTTTGCGTAGTTTTGGACTTTGGCGGACAGTACAACCAGTTAATCGCTAGACGTGTCCGTGAATGCGGTGTATACTGTGAAGTACACAGCTACAAAACTCCCATAGATAAGATTAAGGAGATGAACCCTAAAGCGTTAATCTTCACTGGAGGCCCTAACAGTGTGTATGATGAGAAATCCCCACACATTAGCAAGGAAATTTTCGAGTTAGGTTTGCCTATTTTGGGTATCTGTTACGGTTGCCAGTTGATGGCTTACACTCTCGGAGGTGAAGTATCTTCTGCACCTGTTAGCGAGTACGGCAAAACTGAAACTGACTTCAACACGGATTCCCTATTGTTTAAAGGTTTATCTTCCAAAAACGTAACTTGGATGAGCCATACTGACTACATATCAAAGTTGCCTGACGGTTTCGAGGTTGTGGCACACACTGATAACTGTCCTGTAGGTGCTATGCAGAACGTTGAGAAAAAGTTCTACGCTATGCAGTACCATCCAGAGGTAAACCACACCGTCGATGGCTCTAAGATGTTGCATAACTTCTTATACAACGTTTGCGAGTTCAAGGGCGACTGGACTATGAGCGACTATGCTAAGACAGCCATCCAACAGGTTAGAGAAAAGGTCGGAGACGGTAAAGTTCTACTAGCACTTTCGGGCGGTGTAGATAGCTCCGTAGCAGCCGCACTACTATCTAAAGCGATAGGCAATCAACTAACTTGTATCTTTGTAGACCACGGTTTCATGCGTAAGAACGAGGGCGACGAAGTAGAACAGGCTTTCGCAGATTGGGATATCAACTTTGTTAGAGTGAACGCTAAACCACAGTTCATGGCTAAAATGAACGGCGTATCTGACCCTGAAACTAAACGTAAAATCATAGGTGAAGAGTTCATACGTGTATTTGAACAGGAAGCTAAAAAGATTGGTAAGGTGGATTTCCTAGTACAAGGCACAATCTATCCGGACGTTATAGAGAGTGGTCTCGGTGATTCTGCAGTGATTAAGTCACACCACAACGTGGGCGGACTCCCTGACTATGTAGACTTCAAGGAGATTATCGAGCCTTTAAGAATGCTCTTCAAGGATGAGGTTAGACAGTTAGGTATCGAGTTAGGACTTTCACCAGTCTTAGTTTGGAGACAGCCATTCCCAGGGCCAGGACTAGCTATTAGAATCATCGGAGAGATTACCGACGAAAAACTTGAAATTCTTCAAGATGCAGACTACATCTTCCGTGAGGAAATCGCCAAGGCTGAACTAGACAAGGATATTCATCAATACTTCGCAGTATTGACTAATATGCGTTCTGTAGGTGTCATGGGCGACGGCAGAACTTATGACTATACTTTGGCACTCCGTGGCGTGACTACCACAGACTTCATGACCGCAGACTTCGCAAAGATTCCTTATGAAGTATTAGAAAAAGTCTCCGCTAGGGTTGTCAATGAGGTTAAGAACATCAACAGAGTAGTCTATGATGTTACTACTAAGCCACCAGCAACTATTGAATGGGAATAATATAATTTGATTCTATAATAATATAATTATGCGGAACGTCGTGGACGACGTTCCCTACATAATAAAATCACATCGTTACGTTAGATTGTGTATCTTTAAGGAGGTTTTTTTAATGGACACTATTCACGCAGGATTGTTTCCTATATCGTTTAATGCCCACATGATATTTACCATAGTATCAGTGGTGTTCTTTTTGATGCAGTATTCAAGACAGAAACACCTATATCAACTTTTGAGTGCTATAGCTATTCCGTTACCTTTGATACTCTATGCAAACTCATCCAAGACCGTGTTCCACTTGATAGGCTTTGTAGAATTAGTATTAATCATAGTCATTGGAGCTATGTTGTTCTCAAACGGTAAAAAAGAAGACAAGGATAAAAAAGAACAGAAACATCTAAAGAAAGGTCAGGACACAAACGATGGTACACAAGCCTAAGATAGTCATTACAGATTGGTCTACCATGTCCATGACCGGCGACGTAAGTTACAATGACATAGAGGAGTTATCGGAGAGCCTAACCGTCTACGACTTAACCCCTTATGATGATGACATTATCATTGAAAGGGTAAAGGATGCTGAAATCCTACTGTGTAACAAGACACCTATCACTAGAAAAGTTTTGGAGAGTTGTAAAAATCTAAAGTACGTCGGACTATTCGCAACTGGCTACAATAACATAGATATTCAAGCTTCACAAGAGTTAGGAATCACAGTGTGTAACGCTGGAGAGTACTCCACAAATGCGGTAGCACAGTTAGTATTCGCAATGATTTTAGACCACTACAGCAAGGTTGAACGTTACCATCAAGAAGTTCAAAACGGCAACTGGATAACTTCAAAAACGTTCTCATACTTCCCTATTGATACTTATGAACTTTCCAATAAGACGATATCTATTATAGGGTATGGTAGCATAGGTAGACGTGTCAGCAAGGTTGCCGAGGCGTTCGGAATGAACGTGCTAATCAACACGAGAACCACCCCATCGGATTGCCCTTACGAACTAGTCACTTTAGAAGAGGCTTTCAAACGTGGGGATATCGTCACGTTACACTGCCCACTGACTGACAAGACTGCCAACCTAGTCTGTGAGAAGACCCTCTCACTTATGAAAAAGGATGCTATATTAGTAAATACATCTCGTGGGGGAACTGTCAACGAACTTGACCTCGCCAACGCCTTAAAACAGGGGACTATCGCAAAGGCTTATTTGGACGTTCTAAATCAAGAGCCTATGTCTCAAGATACCCCATTATTAAACGCTCCAAATGTGGTGATAACTCCACACGTAGCGTGGTCGCCGTTGGAAACACGTCAACGTCTGTTGGGTATAGT